>CAYFQS010000025.1:2048-18491 GCA_964345245.1 uncultured Planctomycetaceae bacterium
TGGTCAGCCCGGCGATCTCCGCGGCGGGCGTGATCGCCGCCGCTCCGCCATAGCCCTTGTAGATCAGGTGCGAGTCGGCGGCGTCGTCTCCGTCGGTGTCCACGTGGATCAGCACCACCGGCACCGCCTTCTCATCCTTGCCCACCAGCGGATTGATCTTCTCGCCCTCGGCGTTGAGGTTCAGGTTCCGCTGACGCTTGGCCACCACCCACGCCCAGTCGGGCGGGGCCTCGCCCACGCCCGAGACCGCGACGAGATTGCCTTCGACCTGCTCTTCCTCGAGGAAGTAGACGTTGGACAGCGAGCCGACGGTGAACGCCACGCCGGTCATGATGAGGATGAACACGCCGCCGACGAGGGCGGCCCGGTTGAGTTGCTTTCGGTTCCTCACGGTCATGAAGCGCACCGCGAGCTGGGGCTGGGCGAGCACGCCGATGCCCACGCCGAGCGTGATCGTGCTGACCACGATCCACCAGAGGTCGTAGGTCGGCTCGCCCCAGCCGAACTCGGGCATCGCGGCCCAGCCCCGGAAACCGATGCCGCCGAAGAGACTGGGGTGGGCCTGCGGATTGCCGAGTTCAACGAGCTTCTCGTGGCCGGTCACCACCCCGCCGACCATGACGTAGGTCGAGACAAGCAACACGAGCATGCCGAGGAACATGATCGAGCCCTGGAGGGCGTCGGTGTACATCACGCCCTTGAGCCCGCCCATGACGACGTAGACGGCGATGAGGGTGCTGAACGCGAACAGCGCGATCTGGTAGCCGTGTTCCATGCCGGGGAAGAAGGTGGTCGCGATGAAGGCACAGCCGCCGATGAGCACGGCCGCGGCGTAGAGCGGGATGAACAGGAAGATGATCAGCCCGGCGACGACCTGGATCCCCTTGCTCTGGTACCGCCGACCGAGCAGCTCGGGGAAGGTATGAGCGTCGAGGCGGTGGCCGATCCGCCGGGTGCGTCCGCCGAGCAGCACGAAGGCGAGGAAAATCCCCACGAAGATGTTGAGGAACGTCAGCCACAGCAGCGACATGCCGAACATCCCCGCGACCCCGCCGAAGCCGACGATGGCGCTGGTGGAGATGAACGTCGCCCCGTAGCTGAGGGCCATGATGAACGGGTGGATCCGTCGGCCGCCGACCATGTAGTCCGCCGCGGACTGCGTCCGCCGGTAGCCGAGGAATCCGAGGTATCCGACGATCCCGAGATAGATCAGCGTGACGAGGATTTCGGTCAGACTCAGCGCTTGCGCCAACAGCATGCGATGCCTCCTTCATCGCGGGCCGGCGATGGTGGCCTGTCGCCGTTGCCCGCGGTTCGTGGTGGGAATTGCCTCTCAGATTTCGTCTTCGACCTGCTGCTCGTGTTGCTGCCAGGTCTGATCGGCCGGCTCGACCGGCTCGTCCCCCCTGTGCCACGTCAGCGCCCCGTAGATGACGCACAGCAATGAACTGAGCAGACATAGAAGATATGCCGACCAAACCCATGGGTCCTCGATGCCAAGCATGTGCTTACCCCTTTCTTTCAGTCGCCTCGACCTGTCTGTTTGCGAACTGCCATTGCCATCGGCGCCGATAGCAAGACCTCGGCGTCCGAATTGTTGATCGGTAATCTACCGATGCCGCCGCCTGTGTGCAATTCGACCCGGCCCCTCCGCCCAAGCCGGACTGGAGCCGCAGGCAAAGGTCCGGATCGACCCGCTCGGCCCAAGCCGGACTGGAGCCGCAGGCGAAGGTCCGGATCGACCCGCTCGGCCCAAGCCGGAGCGGCGCCGCAGGCAAAGGTCCGGATCGACCCGCTTGGCCCAAGCCGGACCGGTGCCGCAGGCAAAGGTCCGGATCGCTCGGCCCGCCTCGCTTCAGCGAGTGCGGGGGCCACCGTCCATTCGCGCCTCGCTGAAGCGAGCACGCGCCGCCAAATCGCCAAAGCACCAGTTGAGTGATAAACTGACCCGACTATGAGCGATTCGACCACCACCATCACCGCCCGCCTCGCCCTCGCCGACGGCACCGTCTTTACCGGTCGGGCCTTCGGCTACGTCGACGCTCCCGAGCCCGTCGGCGGCGAGGTCGTATTCAATACCTCACTCACCGGCTACCAGGAAATCCTCACCGATCCTTCCTACAACGGCCAGATCGTCACCATGACCTACCCCCACGTGGGCAACTACGGGGTCAACCTCGACGATATGGAATCGACCCGCGTGCAGGTGGCGGGATTCGTCGTCCGCGAAGTCGCCCGGCGGGTCAGCAACTACCGCGCGACCACCTCGCTCCCGCGGTGGCTGGCCGATCAGAAGGTGCTGGGCATTGAGGGGATCGACACCCGCGCTCTCGTCCGCAAACTCCGCATCGACGGGGCGATGAACGGCGTGATCAGCGTCGGTGACCAGACCGACGCCGAGCTGGTCGATCTCGCCCGCGCCCTGCCGGACATGGCCGGTCAGAATCTCGCCCGCGTGGTGAGCCCGCGCGATGACTCGCGGTGGGACGAGGACCTCGGCGACTGGGAGCCCATCCAGGGCCGCATCGCGCCGTCGGAAAAGCGTTTCAAGGTCGTCGCGGTCAACTGCGGCGCGAAGTCGAACATCCTGCGCAACCTGACCGGGCGCAACTGCGAGGTGGTGGTCGTTCCGCACGATGCGACGCCCGAGCAGATCATGGCTCACCAGCCGGACGGGCTGTTCGTGAGCAACGGCCCCGGCGATCCCGATCCGGTCGATGTCACCATCGACACGTTGCGGAAGCTGCGTGACGAGGTGCCGACGTTCGGCATCTGCCTCGGTCATCAGCTTCTCGCCCTGGCCCTGGGGGCCTCGACTTTCAAGCTGAAGTTCGGCCACCGCGGCGGCAATCAGCCGGTGCAGAACCTCGCCACCCGCAAGGTCGAGATCACGAGTCAGAACCACGGCTTCGCAGTGGACATCGCATCGCTGGAGAAGGCCGGCGCCGCGCCCACGCACATCAACCTCAACGACCGCACTCTCGAGGGCTTCCGCCACAAGGACCTGCCCATCTTCGCGGTGCAGTATCACCCCGAGGCCTCGCCCGGGCCGCACGACGCGTCGTACCTGTTTGACTGCTTCATCGAGATGATGAACACGAAGGTAAGCCCCACCGCCGAGCAGATGGACGCCGCCCAGCGCCAGCGCAACAAAGTCGGCGCGTGAAGCCGATTCACCGAAGTTCCGGATCGCCATGACAAGCCGGACTGGAGCGTCAGCGAAGGTCCGGATTTACCGCGCCCGCCCCTCGTCCATTTGTGTCCACCACGCCCACCCGCCTATAACAATGCAGGCGAAAGGACCCATCATGAACGGCAAGATCATCGCCCGACGCCCGTACCGTGACGACATCGAACTCTCGACGATCGGCTTCGGGGGCATCGTCGTGGTCAACGAATCCCAGGACGAAGCCAACGCCGTGGTTCGCGAAGCCATCGACCGCGGCGTGAACTACTTCGACGTCGCGCCGACCTACGGCAACGGCGAAGCCGAAGAGAAACTCGGCATCGCCCTGGAAGGGCGGCGGGATGACGTGTTCGTCGCTTGCAAGACCACGCAGCGCAAGGCCGACGACGCCCGCCGCGAACTTGAGGGCTCGCTGGCTCACCTGAAGACCGACCGGTTCGACCTGTATCAGTTCCACGCGGTGAGCACGATGGAGGACGTGGACACGATCCTCGGGCCCGGCGGGGCGGCGGAGCTGTTCCTCGATGCGAAGCGCGAGGGCAAGGTCCGCTACCTCGGATTTTCGGCCCACTCGGTGGAGGCGGCGATCGCCCTGATGGACCGGGCCGAGTTCACCATCGACTCGATCCTGTTTCCCTTCAACATGACCTGCTGGGCCCAGGGCGACTTCGGTCCCCAGGTGCTCGAGCACGCGAGGCGGAAGGGCATCGCCCGGCTGGCGCTGAAGGCGCTGGCCCACCACCGTCGCCCCAGGGGGCACGAGAAGAAGTGGAACAAGTGCTGGTACGTGCCGGTCGACGAGCGAGCGTTGGCGGAGCAGGCGCTGCGGTTTACGCTATCGCAGGACGTGACGGCGGCGATCCCGCCGGGCGAGAAGGAGCTGTTCCGCCTGGCGATGGACATCGCCGCGGATTTCGAGCCCATGCCGGCCGACGAGCAGCAGCGCGTGCTCGACGCGACTGATGGACTGGAGCCGATTTTTGCCCGCAAATAGACGATTCGCCGGCGCGAATGCACCGTGGTTGTGGTTCACGTGGATCGCGGCCGTGGTCGCGGTCGGGTCCGTGGCTACCGCGCAGACGCGCTCGATCGCATGCGGGACCTCGTGGGGCCGGGGGATTCAGCCGGCGCGCCCTCCGATACCGAAGACGCCGGGGCCGAACAACCCGCCGCCACCCAGCCCGCCGACAAAGCCCTGAACAATAGGGACCAGGGCATCGACTGGTCCGACCCGCGGCAGGTCGGCCGGTTCCTCTGGCGCTTCAAGGTGCTGCCGTCCGGCGATACGTGGATCGAAGTCCGGCAGATCGTCATCGCCCTGCTCGTGATGGCGATGGGGGCCTGGATCGCCCGCTTCGTCTCGAAGATCGTCCAGTACCGCTTGTCGAGAATCTCGCGGATCGACTACAGCGCGGCCCTGCTGATCCAGAAACTGCTCTTCTGGGTGCTGGCTTTCGTTGTGCTCATGATCGCCCTGGCCATGGCCAACATCCCCGTGACCTTTCTCACCGTGCTCGGCGGGGCGGCGGCGATCGGCATCGGCTTCGGGGCCCAGAACATCGCCAACAACTTCATGTCCGGCATGATCCTCACCGTCGAAAAACCCATCCGCGTCGGCGACTGGGTCGAGGTCTCCGGACACATCGGCACCATCGCGGAGATCGCCGGTCGATACACGCGCCTTCGGCGATTCGACGGCGTGGACGTGCTCGTGCCCAACAGCCACTTCCTCGAACAGAACGTCGTCAACTGAACCATCATCGACGACATGGTCCGCACCACGGTCACGGTGGGTGTTGCCTACGGCTCGCCCACCCGGGAGACGGCGAAGCTCATCCGCGAGGCGGTCGACGATCACGAGGATATCCGGGACGATCCCGAGCCGGTCGTGATCTTCGAGGAGTTCGGCGACAGTTCGCTCGTCTTCGAGGTGTACTTCTGGCTGAACGTGCAGCAGCCGATTGATCGGCGGATCATTCGATCCGACGTGCGACACCGCATCGGCGAGTTGTGCAAGGAGCGCGGGATCACGATCGCCTTCCCGCAGCGGGACGTGCACCTCGACACGCTCAAGCCGCTTGAGATCACCCTCCACCGCGACCGCGGCGATCGCGATGATGATCAGAAGCAGGATCGTGACTGACTCACCCCGTGGGTTCACGTCCATTGAAGGACGGCATTGGTGCGGCGACTCGCATCGCGATACGCTTGTCATGTCGGGCTGCGACCGAACGGACCTTGTACCACCATGTTTTGCTGCGGGTAGTGTATGACCGAAGCTTCAACCGACAGCTCGACGAGTTCGCACTCGGAAGACCGCGTTGATCTCGGCCGGCTACTCGCCCCGGAGATCGGCGATCTGCTCGACGCCGGCCGGCGACGCGAGGCCCGGCAGGCGCTGCTCGACCTGCACGACGCGGAGATCGCCGACGTGCTGAGCGAACTGCCCGATCAGCGGGTCGCCGTGGCGTTCCGCATCCTGCCCCAGGACCGCGCGGCCGAAGTGTTCACCGATCTCGATCCCGACCAGCAGGAGCGGCTGCTGGAAGACCTGAACAACGAGCAGCTCGCCCGTTTGTTCAACGAGATGGACCCCGACGACCGCGTCGATCTGTTCGAGGAGATGCCGGGCGAGGTGGTGGCCAAGCTGCTCGCACTCATGGCCCCGGAGGAGCGGCGGACCACGCAGATCATTCTCGGCTACCCGCCGGAGAGCATCGGGCGGCTGATGACCCCGGACTACGTCACCGTCCGCAACGAGTGGACGATTGGCCAGGCCATGGCCCATATCCGCAAGTACGGCCACGACGCCGAGACGCTCCATACCGTCTACGTCATCGACCACCGCGGGAAGCTGGCGGGATACGTCCGGCTTCGGGAACTCGTGCTCGCCGAGGAGGAGGCGACGGTCGAATCCATCGCGAATCCCTCGGTCGTGTTTCTCCCTGCCGACGAAGACCGCGAAGAGGCGGTCCGCGTGATGGAGCGGTACGACCTGCCCGTGCTGCCGGTGGTGAATCGACATCAGTTAATGGTGGGGATCGTGACCTTCGACGACGTGGCCGACGTGGCCGCGGAAGAGGCCACGGAAGACATTCAGAAGCTCGGCGGCATGGAGGCCCTCGGCGGGCCGTACATGGCCGCCGGCGTGTTCACCCTCGTCCGCAAGCGCGGCGTGTGGCTGATGATCCTGTTCGGCGGCGGGCTGCTCACCGTAACCGCGATGGGGTATTTCGAGGAAGCGATCCAGAAGTACGCGGTGCTCGCCCTGTTCGTGCCGCTCATCATCGCCAGCGGCGGGAACAGCGGCTCCCAGGCCGCGTCGCTGATCATCCGGTCGCTGGCGATCGGTGAAGTCGCCATCGGCGACTGGTTCCGCGTGCTTCGCCGCGAGCTTGTCAGCGGACTGCTCATGGGCCTCGTGCTCGGCGGGATCGGGATGCTCTGCGCCCTGTTCGCCGCGGCCATGAGCGCCGGGGCAGATCCCAACCAGCAGTGGCAGATCGGCCTCGCCATCGGCATCACCGTGGTCGCCGTGGTCACCGCCGGCACCATCGTCGGCTCGATGCTCCCCTTTATTCTCGAAGCGGTCGGCATCGACCCCGCCACCGGGTCCACGCCCCTCGTCGCCACCATCATCGACGTCAGCGGCCTGATCATCTACTTCACCGTGGCCCTGTTGATCCTCGGCGTGTAGGGGCGCAACACGCGGCGCGGTGCGGTGGGTAAACAAGCCCGCTGCCGCGCGGTTGGTCCGTGATTCTCCTTGCCCCTCGAGCCGCGCTGGCCGGATCGATCACGTGCGCTATGGCCTCGGCGCCAGCCGCGGCTCCGCCTTTTCCCAGAAGTAATCAAGCATCCGCCGGCGATGATCCGGGTCCGCCACGCGGACGTTCGGCTGGTCGATCGTCGGGCCGTGCTCGTCGAGTTGCACCGGCGGCACGGCCTCGTACATCAGCCACTCCCCGATCGCCCGCCGGTACTCCTCCACCGTCGTCCGGTATGCCGGGTCGTGATAGCGGTTGTCCAGCTCATGCGGGTCGGCCTGCAGGTCGAACAGCAGGCACTGCTCGGGATCGGCGCCGAGGATCAGCTTGTAATCGCGCGATCGGGCCATGTACGTCGCGTCGCGGCCGCCCCCGCGTTCGGCGAAGACCATCGGCCGCCCGGCCGCCGGATCGGACAGGTCCAGCCCGCCCATCGACGCCGGCGCCTCAACACCCGCCGCCCGGATGAGCGTCGGGCCCACGTCCACGAGACTCACCAACTCCCGCCTCGCCTCGCCCGACCGCTTCCCCCCCGGCCACTTGATCATCAGCGGCACCCGTACCGTCGGATCGTACATCGCCCCGCCCTTGAGGAGCATGTGGTGGAAGCCCAGGTAGTCGCCGTGATCGGAGGCGTAGACGATCAGCGTCTCCTCGTACATGCCCTTCTGCTGCAGGGCCTGGATCATCCGCCCCACGTGGTGGTCGATCTGGCTGATCGTGGCGTAGTAATACGCCATCACTCCCTGCAGGTCGGCCCGCGTCATCTCGCCGTCCGGGTAGTAGTGATCGCTCCGGGCGTCGAAGTCGTTCTGCTGCTCGGTGTAGCCCGGCAGGAGCTGCATCTCCGCCGGGTCGTACATCTCATCCCACGGGGCCGGCGGGTCCATCGGGTGGTGCGGCTTGATGAAGCTCACCATCAGCAGGTTGCCGTCGCCTTCCCACGCATCGAGCGACTGCATCGCCCGGTCGGCGATCCACGAGGTTGAATCCCACGGCTCGGGCAGGTCGCTGCGCTCCGACCCGAAGTGGTCCCAATAATGCTGCGGCGCCCGCTCGCGGAACTCGCGCCGCTGGTCGTACAGGTCGAAGGCGTCCAAGAGGCCCCGTTCCATCAGGTCGCGGTGGTAATCGTCGTCCATCCGGCCCGGACCGTCCTGCTCGGCGAGCTCCATTTCGTCGAACCCGACGTCGAGATAGGTCGGCGTGAAGTGCATCTTGCCCACCGCCTGGGTGCGATAACCGGCCTCACGCAGCACCTTCGGCCAGGTCGGCAGCATGGGCGAGAGCGTGCAATGATTCGACCGCCCGCCGTGCTGATGCACGTACAGCCCCGAGATCAGCGAATACCGCGACGGCGTGCAGATCGGATACGTGCAGTACGCCTGGTCGTAGCGCACCCCGTCCGCGGCGATGCGGTCGAGGTTCGGCGTGCGAATCTGCTCGTTGCCGTAGCACCCCAGGCATTCCTGCCGATGCTGATCTGCCAGGATGAACAGGATATTCGGTCGACTCATAATGACGCCTCGTTCTTCGGTCGTTCAGCGGTCGCCCCGCAGGGGCGGTTTTCTTCCTGCGGAATCACAAACGCCCACCGGTGCCGCGGTTTGCCTTTGTCGCCGGGGTTCCCTTGCACGTATTGAATCGTCCGCCGCACGTCGGCCGCGGCGAACGGAAACGTCTTCCACCGATCTCGCGTCGTGGTGCACGGATCATCTGCCGTCGGCCAGGTCGACCAGCAGGTCGAGGCCCTTTTCGAGCACGGCGTCGTCGCAGGCGTAGCTGATGCGGAAATGCGTATCCGCCTCGCTGAAGACGTTGCCGGGGATAATCAGCAGGTTCTGCGCGATCGCGCGCTCGACGAAGGCGGTGCCCGTTTCGCCGGTCGGGGCCTTGATGAAGGCGTAGAACGCCCCGTCCAGACGCGACAGTTCAAAGTGGCCGGTGAGCTTCCGCTGCACCATGTCGCGCTTGCGGCGGTAGGCCTCGACCATGTCGGTCATCTCCACGTCCAGGGCCGCGAGCCCCGCGTGCTGCACCATCGACGGGGCGCAGACGAAGGTGTACTGCTGCAGTTTGGTCATCTCGTCGACCACCTCCTTCGGCCCCACGACGTAGCCCAGCCGCCAGCCGGTCATCGCGTAGGTCTTCGAGAAGCCGCGCATCACGAGCAGGTGGTCGCTGTACGATGCCGGACTCGGGCAGCGCGGCCCGGCGGGCGTGTCCATCTTCTCGTAGCAGAACACGTTGTAAATCTCGTCGCTGATCAGCAGCACATTCCTGCGCTCGCACACCTCGACGAGCTGCTGCAGCACGTCCGGGCGGATCACCACCCCCGTCGGGTTGCTCGGGCTGGAAAGGATCAGCAGCTTCGTGCGGTCGGTGATTGCCGCTTCAACCTGCTCGGCGGTCACTTCGAAGCTCGGGTAGGTCTCGAGGAACACCGCCTTGCCCCCGGCCATGGTCACCAGGTGCTTGTACATCACGAAATAGGGATCGGGGATGAGCACCTCGTCGCCGGGCTCGACGCAGGTGAGCAGGGCGAGCACGAGCCCGCCGCTGACCCCCGACGTGATGAGCGTACCGAACTCGTCCCATCGTCCGTCGCCGGCGTACTCATCGCGGATCGTCTGTTCGACACGCTCGCGCAGTTCGGCGATGCCCTGGGTGACGGTGTAGCTGTTGCGGCC
The DNA here is from genome assembly GCA_964345245.1 of uncultured Planctomycetaceae bacterium. Classification (GTDB taxonomy): domain Bacteria; phylum Planctomycetota; class Phycisphaerae; order Phycisphaerales; family Zrk34; genus CAYFQS01. The sequence continues at coordinate 11,693 of CAYFQS010000025.1, forward strand.
GGCATGGATGGCGTCGACCGCGGCCTGCCGGATCGGCTCGGGCACGTCGAAGTGCGGCTGGCCGATGGACAGGTTGATCGGGTTCGTCGCCGTCGCCGCGAGATCGAAGACCTTGCGGATGCCGCTGGCGTCGATGTCCCGCAGTCGCTGAGTGATCAGCCGGGTTTCGTCGAACATGCTCGCCTGCCTTCTTCGGGTGGGGAGTTCGGGGGAGGCACAGCAAAACGTCCGGATCGCGGGATGTCAAATGAACGGGCCATGCAACAGCCGCGACGAGCGGGCCGCCGCGGCTGGGCATGGGGCTTCGATTCAGTCGGGGCCAAGCGATCACGCCTCGGGCGTCGCGGCCTCTTCTTCCTCGGCCTCGCCCTTCTTGACGGTCTTCTTCGCCGCGACCTTCCGATTGGCGACCTTCGGCAGGTGCACCGGGTCGTGCGTCTTTGCATCGAACCGACCGCGGTTGGTCAACTGCTCGATGCGCTCGGCCCGGGTCAGCACGTTGCGGTGCTTGACCAGCCCGCTGGCGGATTTCAAACTTGCGTCCATCGTCATGGTGGCAATCCTTTCTCGCATCCCGCTGCGGGCGGGCGACGGTCAGTTGACGCCCGGCTTGTACTTCTCGGCCAGCAGATCCTGCCAGTCCGCGCCGCCGCGGTGTTCGGCTTTCCACTCCCGGCCCAGGGCCCGGAGGCGGTCCTTCAATCGCTGGGCTCGGGCGTCCGTGCGGGGGCTCTCAAAGCCCTCGAGCACGACCAGCTTGAGAAACCGGCCATTATTCACCGGAATCAGCGCCGCGTCAATACCGTGATCGGCGAGAAACGCCACCGCCCGTTCGCCGTCGCTGCGCGCGCTCGCGGGAATCGCGAGCAGGCGGAAGTAGTTCAGCCCCGGTTGCCGCGGGTCGCCGGCGCTCGACGCCGAGGCCGTCCGGCCCGGCGGAGAGGGGGCGTCCGGCTCGGACGTGTCGTCACTGCGGAGCATCGGCGGCGGGGCCTCGCCGCCTGTCCCGACGCGCGGCACGGAAGAGGGAATGAGCGACCGATTCGGCTCGCCCGCCCGAACGTCGTCGAAGGACGCGCCGCTCCGCTGCAAGTCGAGATAAAGCTCGGATGCGGTTTGCCGGCCCGTGAACCGCCCGAGCAGGAAGGCCATCACGACCACGCCGACCACCGCCCCGCCGAGGGCGATCAGCGTGCTTCGCGGCAGGCGGAAGATGATCCGCTTGCCCAGCCACGACCGGGCCGCGCCCGGCCGGTCGCTTTCGGTCTGCCCGGCCTGCTCCTTCCGGGGTTTCGGCGAGCGATCATCCCACCACGAGGGCACGGACAGCCGCTCCTTCGCGGTGCGGTCGCCCGGTCGCATGACTTCAAAGAGTGTTCGGCGGTTTCGGCTCATGGGTTCACCCGCTGGCGGTGGGCGACGGCGCCCGGCCGAGGGCAATGGCGCTGGCCATCGCCTGTCCGTTCGTGTGGGTCAAGCTGATCATCCAGTCCGCGATGCCCATCTCCCGCGCCACCCGCGCCGCCCCGCCGGTCAGTTTCACCAGCGGCTGGCCGGACGGCTGGCGGATCACCTCGACATCCGTCCACGCGATGCCCGTCTTCCAGCCGGTGCCCAACGCCTTGAGCACCGCTTCCTTCGCGGCGAACCGCGCGGCGAGATGCTCCGCCGGGCGTTTGCTGCTCGCATGGGCGTACGCCCGTTCGCCCTCGGTGAAGCAGCGGGCGAGAAAACGCTCGCCGTACCGCTCCACCATCTGCGCGATCCGGGAGGTCGCCACGAGGTCGATGCCGTGTCCGATCATGTGCATCACCCTATTGTAACACGCGGCGGCGAATGATCCGGACCGCCGCGAGCGCCGCGGTCCCGCCTCTCGCTTCGCAACGCTCTCACCGCTTGCGCTTCAGCCATTGCCCCAGCTTGCCGGCGGTGAGGCAGTTGACCACGTCGGAGCTGCTGACCCACGCCCGCCGGGCGGTGAGCACGCCGAAGTAGAGCTGGTCAAGGTCGGCCGGACTGTGGGCGTCGGTGTTGATCGCGAGCTTCACGCCCGCCTCGACCGCCGCCTTCGCGTGGGTGTCGCGCAGGTCCAGCCGCCAGTGGTTCGCGTTGATCTCCAGCGCGGTGTCGTTGGCCGCCGCGGCGTTGATGATCTTCTTCAGGTCCGGCGAGAGCCCCTCGCGCTTCAGGATCAGCCGGCCGGTCAGGTGTCCGATGATGTGCACGTAGCGGTGCTCGACGGCCTTGATCAGCCGGGCCGTCGCCTTGCTCGATTCCTGCGACAGCGCGCTGTGCGGACTCGCGATGACGATGTCGAGTTGTTTGAGCAGCGAATCGGGATAGTCCAGCCGGCCGTCGGAGAGGATGTCGACCTCGCTGCCGGCCAGGATCGTGATGTCCCGGCGCTTGGCGTCCGCTTCGCGGACGGCTTCGATGTGGCGTTCCAGCCGCTTGGCGTCCAGGCCGTTGGCGATCGCGCTGCTCACCGAATGATCGGTCACGGCCACGGTGTGGAACCCGCGCTCCGCGGCAAGCCCGGCGAGTTCCTCGATGCTCATCACCCCGTCCGACGCCGTGGTGTGCGCGTGCAGCTCGCAGCGGATATCGTCGACCTCGATGAGGTCGGGCAGCTTGTCGTTTTCCGCCGCCCGGATCTCGCCGCGGTCCTCGCGCAGTTCGGGCGGGATGAAGGCGAGTTCGAGGGCGTCGTAAATCGCCGGCTCGGTCTTCGCCGCGGCGGGCTCGACGGCGAGCGGGTCAAAATCGTCGCCCCCGGCATCGGCGGACCTGAACAGGCCGTACTCGTTCAGCCGAAGGTCCCGTTTGACCGCCCGTTCACGCAGGGCGACGTTGTGCTCCTTGGAGCCGGTGAAGTAAGCGAGCGCGGCCCCGAAGCGGTCTTCGGGGACGATGCGCAGGTCGACCTGCACGCCGGAGTCGAGCCGGACCGACGACTTCGTCTCGCCGCTGGCGATCACGTCGTCGACGGGTTCGAGCTCGCGGAACGTCTCGGTCATCGCGGCGGGATCGTCGCAGGCGGCGAGGATGTCGATGTCGCCGATCGTTTCGCGACCGCGGCGGAGCGAGCCGGCGTATGTCACCCGCGTCGCCCCTTTGACTCGCGCCAGTTCGTCCCGGACGTACACCGCGATGGGCAGTGCCTGGCCGAGGTGAATCCGCTGTCCCGCGGCCTCGGCGAAGTCGACCGCTTTGGCCAGCTTCTCCAGCGACTTCTTGCCCATCCGCGGCAGCTTCTCAAGCTCGCCGGTCCTGATCTTCTCCCGCAGGTCGTCGACCGACTCGACCCCGCCCTGTTTCCAGAGCACGGCCGCGGTCTTCGGGCCGAGGCCGGGCACGTTGAGCAAATCGAGCACGCCCGGTGGCACGTCGGCGATGAGCTGCTGGTGCTCCTTAATCTCGCCGGTCTGCACGAATTCGACGATGCGCTCGGCCATGCCCTTGCCGATGCCCTCGACCTCGGTGAGCGACTCGGGATCGGCGGCAAGGGCGGCGACGTCTTCGGTGAGGTCGCCGACCACGCGGGCGGCTTTCTGAAACGCCACCACGCGGAAGCGGTTCGCCCCGGTCAGTTCCAGCACGTCGGCCATCTGCTGAAACACGTCGGCAAGTTCGCGGTTCGTGGCCATGGGCGAAGCTTATCGGATGGCGGGGATGCGTCAATGTTTCACACGCGGGCAGCCGGTATCCGGACCTTCGCTTACGCTACAGTCCGGCTTGGCAGACCCAGATCACCAAATCCCCAAATCCCCCCCCGCTTTGCGGTCGGGCGGGGCGACCTCTAAGATTCGTGCATGCCCTGGGCGAGTCGAATCCAGTCAGAATCCACGCGCCGGGTCGTGATCGCGGCGATCATGTTCGTGGTGCTGCTCGCTTCAACGGCCCTGGCGTACATGCTCACCGAGTCCCGTACGGTCCGCTTTTCCGAGCACGAAGTCGGTGCGTTCCGGCTGATCCTGCCGCAGGGCTGGCGACAGGAGGCGGGCGATGAGACCGAACGTCCGCGGCTGACGCTCGAAGGCAGCGGGCAGGAGTTCATCATCGACGTGGTGGACATTGCGTTTCCCGGGCCGGTTTCACCGTCCATCGCGCTCGCCCAGGTGCGGCAGAAGCTGGTTGACGGGCAGGTGCATCGCCAGCAGACTGAGCCCGTCGAGGCCGACCGCGTCAACGGCCTGCTTCACATGGTCGGCGCCGTTCGCCGCAACGCCGATGGGCAGGGCGTGTACGAGTCCCACCTCATCGCCTTGCTGACCACCGACGGCGAACGGCATCTCGTCGTGCACCTGCGGCTGGCCGGTGCGGCGGACCTGTATCACATCGACCTCGTGCGGCGGATCGCGGCGTCGGCGGCCGATGTACGGTACCAACGCATCCGGGGACCGCGGTTTGTCCGCGACGGCATCGGGCTGAGCATTCCCGGCGGGGCGATGGTGTTCGCGGCACGGCAGGAGGAGCCCGGCAAACTCCACGCGATCCCGCGGAAGGCGGGCGACTTCTTCGTCCTCCGCCTCGCGCCCGGCGAACTGCCGGACGAACTCGGCGAACAGTGGGCCCGGCCGGACGGCAAGACCGACGATACGGCGGAGGTGCCGGTGCGGGGCAAGCTCGCGGCCATGATCGTCGAGCGGTACCAGCAGATCACCGGCCGGCTTCCGTCCCGCCGATCGATCCAACGCCACCAGGCGGGCGAATATGAAGCCCTCGCCCTGCCCGTGGGATTGACGCGGGAGAGCGGCATGGCCCACGAACTCTGGGCGGCGAGCATCAACGACACCCGCGCCCTGATGATCTACCTCAACGCCCCGGCGGACGAGCTGGCCCTCGCCCGTTCCGCGGCGGCGCTGTTCATCGCCGGCATGCACTCCCCGGCGCCATGAGCGGCGAATGACGGTTATCATGTGCGTATGCAACCGACGAATCACCGATTCAGCTTCATCTGCCTGATGACGATGCTGGCCGCGGCGGCCGCGAGTGCCCCCGCCCGGCCGCTCCAGGATCGGCGCTGGCAGGACGACGCCTACGGCATCTCGCTGCGGGCCCCGATCGACTGCCGCTTCGACATGCCCACCGAGGAGCAACAGCTCGCCGTCATCCGCGATGAGCAGGGGGCCTTCCGCATCACCGTCGCGGTCAAGCAGCCCAACCGCGACGTGCCGCTGGCGAAGCTCGCGGAGTCCGCGGTTCAGCAGATGGCCCTCGCCGTGCCCGCGACCGTGCTCCTTGACGAGGTCGACCGCAAGATCGACGACCGGCCGGGCAGGGTGCTCTACTTCAGCGTCCCCATGGCCCGGGGCGAGGACGTGTTCCGCGGCCAGGCGCTCGTGCGGCTGGATGATCGGATGTACGGCGTGCTGGAAATCCAGGCCCACGTCAATCACCGCGAAGCCGCCCGCGCGACGTTTCAAACCGTGCTCGACAGTGTCGAACTCACCGATCCCGAGGTGCTCGCCAAGCGCCGCGGCGAGCTGGTCGAACGCGGCCACGAGTGGCGGAAACAGCTCACCGCCGAGGACCTCCACGAGGTGCTGATCGAAGAGCGCTGGTATCGCCTGCTCGAGAACGACCGCGACATCGGCTACATGCGCATCCGCGAGCGCCTCGCCGAGGAGAGCCAGACGCCGGGCATTCGCATCGACGTGCAATCGCGCACCGTGCGGGGGGCGGTGACGATCGATTCGACGGCCAACTATTTCCTCTCCGACGACGACACACAGGAGTTCTGGTCGGTGACGACCACGTCCCGCCGACCGGGCGAATACGGCCGGGGCCAACAGACCAGCACGGTGCAGGAAACGGGCATCCGCACCAACGCCCGGATCGAACTCACCGTGGAAGGCCCGGCGGGGCGGGAGAAGTCGGCCTACGTCCGTCCGCTCACCGGCTACCTCTCGCAGGTCGAGGCGTGGCTGCTGCCGCGACTCTTGCCGGTCAAACGAACGTCGACCGCGTATGGCTTCTACTTCCTCGTGTCCGAGACCCAGTCGGTCAGCTTCCGTCACGATACGATGCGGCGGTCGGACGGCGAGATCGTCGTCGAGTCGAAGGTGCTGGCGAATCGCCCGGCGGTCGTCGCCCGCTACGACAAGGGCAGGCGACTGATCGAGAAGCGCCTGACCGCCAATCGCCGCCTCGTCCCGGCGACCGAGACGATGGTCCGCCAACTCTGGCGCAACCGGTAGCCACGCGGAACCATTGCGGGCCGGACCGCCGTGGCGTGCGGCGCGGCTCCGCCGCCTGTCGATCGATTCGGCCGCAGCCGATGTCACGTGCCGGGCATGACGGGCCGGCCGGCCCGCGGCGACGGGGTCGTGCGCGGCCCGGCGCGCACCCGGCGGCGGATGTCGGTCTCGCCCCCCGGCGACACGGGCCATTTTTTCGCAAGTCGTTGCCGGCTTGTCGCTTCGGCGATGTCGCCCCTCGTGTCGCCCCATGTCACCCCCGACATGCATCGCAGCGCGTCGAATTGGACCGTGGAAGCACATGCCGTATGAGGACGCCGCGCCACCGCGGCGCGCATCGACGCGCCGACCGTACCGCGAGCCCCGTCGCACACGTGGCTTGTGAAATCCCGAATTCCCGCCGCGCGTCCGCACGCCGCGCGCACGGGTGCGTCTCACCCATGCTCACGCCGGTTCAACTTCTCCCGCGCGACCGGTCACCCCCGCGCACCAGGGCGACGCCTGGTGACACGCCCGCATCCCGCGGCGCGGCCCGGTTTACCGGGCCGTACCCACGACGTCCGCCCGATTCGAACGCGCCTGAGCGCTTCGCCGCGGAT
>CAYFQS010000026.1:0-18427 GCA_964345245.1 uncultured Planctomycetaceae bacterium
ACGGTCGAACTCGCCGCCCGGCTCCCCCACGCCGATACGCGGTCCATCGGCGATGTCGCCCCGCACCCGATCGACGGTCGGCTGCTGCTCGGACTCAACCGGCGGGACGCGGACGACCCGACGATCCGCACCGGACTGTACACGTGGAGCCCGGACGACCGGGCGCTGAGGCCGTTCAGCGACCAGCGCCCCGAAGATATCGACGGCGTCGGCATCGATCCGAAGCGCGGCTGGGTGTACCTCGGCGGCTACTTCGGACAGTACCGCCCGTCCTTCGCCCATCACCCGAAGGTGACCGAATTCGTGCGGCTCGATCGGCAGGGCAACGAACTCAACCGCCGCGACATGTTCAACATGGAAGCGATTCCGAGCCAGTTCAACGGCTGGCTCAGTTACGGCGGCGACGCCCTGTGGGCTTTCGCCTGGTACGGGTTCACCGGCCGCATGGCGCCCGACACGCTCGCCTCCGCGCCGGGCAAGGTGACCGGCTGGGACCTGCGGATCAACCTGCCGGCGCAGGTGATCGGCGTCCGCGATCTCGTGTCGCTCGCCGACCCGGACGCGCGGGCCCGGCGGTTCGACCCGCTGATCATGACCACCCATCGCCCGGCGTTTACCTACTTCGCCCGGTGGGACCATCGCCATCGTCGGCTCGAGCTGGTCGATCGTCTCGGCAGTCTGCCCGCGGTGGACGGGCTGACGCTTGGCGAAGACGGCTGGCTCGCCGTGGGCGTGCCCGACTGGCAGACCTGGTGGCGGTGGGAGGACGGCCCGGCCTCGCCGCCCCGGCATGCCGGCATCTCCAGCGCCTTCACGGGCGGCGTGTATGTCGAGCGGATGCTCATCGCGATCCAGCGTCCGAGGCACGGCCGATGGCAACCCGGCGAGCCGAACGACTTCACCGTCAACAGCTTCATCCATGCGACCGGTCGCCACACCTCCCGCCGCATGATCGACGTGCCGACCCGCCTGCCCGTCGACTTCGACGCCCGTCTCACTCCCCGCCCGGACGGCAAGGGCAGCGGCGGCATGGCGTACGTGATCGACGCCGCGACCGGCGCGATCTGGCAGTCAGGCCTCCACGTGCACGGCACCCGGGCCAACATGCGACCGTGGACGCAGGTGACCGTCGAGGGCGGGGAGATCGCCACGCCGGTTGATATCGTCGTGCTGGGAGCAAACCGGCTGGCCGTGGCGGAAGCCGGTGAAGTCGTACTGCTGGAACGCACCGGCGACGCGGCCTTCCGCATCGAGCGGCGCCTCGCCGGCTGGGGGGACGGCCCGGGCGAGCAGTTCGGCGACCGCCTGCGAATCGACGGCGAAAAGGCGACGCTGCTCATCGCCGACACCGACCACCATCGCGTGCTCTGGCTTGACGTGCCCACCCGCCGCGTCGTCGCGCAGTTCGGCGCCACGCCCCCCGGAAACCGCGCCTCCGGAAGTCCCGGCACCGGCGTCCTCGACCTCGACACGCCCACCGCGGTGACCCTCTCCGGCCGCCGCGCCGTGGTCTACGACCAGGGCAACCAGCGCCTCGTGAAATTCACGCTGAGCCCTTGACGCACCCGTCCGGGCCGGGCCGCCGGTCAATTCTCCGCCCGTTGCTCGCGTGAACTCCGCGGGGCCAGGATCGCGTGATCGCGGAGGAACGTTTCGACGTCCTGGTGGAATTGAAGCGAGTCGACGGGGAAGTCGTTGTGTCCGGCGTTGTATTCGTGCAGCCGACTGTCGGGCGCGATCGCGTGCAGCTTGCGGCTGTGCTCGGTGGGGATGATCGTGTCCGCGGTCCCGTGGAACAGCAGCACGGGCCCTTCGTAATCGGCGATCACCTCGGCGTTGTCGAACGGGTCGAGGATGAGGAAGGCGGGATACAGGTAACGCGCGGCCATCGCCCCCGTGCTGGTGAAGGTTGACTGAAGGATGAGGGCGGCCGGCTCGCGCCGCCTCGCCACCGCGCACGCCACCCCGCCGCCGACGCTGCGGCCGTGCAGAATGATCCGATCCGCATCCACCGCGGCGCGTTCGGCCAGCCGGTCGCAAGCCGCGACGAAGTCCCCGGTGATGCCGGTCTGCGACGGCGAGCCGTCGCTTCGCCCGTAGCCGCGGTACTCGACGAGCAGGACGCTGATGCCCAGGTCGGTGTAAAACGTCAGCCAGTCGGCGTTGTGGTCGATCAGTTCCGCATTGCCGTGGGCGAAGATCACCGCGGGCGCGGGCGATTCGGCGCTCGCGTCCCGGCCGGGCATGAACCACGCTTCGGTCACGCCTTGCTCGCGGTCGATCTCCCATCGCTCGACACCGGCCGGCCGGGCGAGTTCATCGGGCGCCGGCGGTTCCATCACGAACCGCGGAAACAGCATCTTCCGCTGCAACATACACCCGCCGATGAGCCAGATGAACGCGATCCCGAGAATGGTGATCAGAATGGCACTCATTCGCCGCCTGTTCGTGCGACTCGCCGATTCGGCCATGGTCTCACCCCGAGGCGTGGTGGGCCAGCTCGCGTTCGATCGGCTCACCGGTGATCTCGTCGTCGCTCAGGTAGCAGCCGGGGTCGGCGGCCCAGGGGTCGCCCGTGGCCAGTTCCGCCCGGGCCCGCAGCGCCCCGCCGCAGATCGCCTTGAACCGGCACCGGCCGCACCGCCCCTTGAGCCGCGGCAGCCGGTCCTTCAGCCCCGCCAGGATCGGGTCCGAGGTGTCCCGCCAGATCTCCGAGAACTTCCGCCGGCGCACGTTGCCGAAGCTGCGGAACATGGAGAACTGATCCGCATGCACTTCGCCGTAGTAGTCGATGTTCGCGATGCCCACGCCTGAGGAGTATCGCCCCCCCCCGTTCCACGCGAGCATGTCGAGCACCTGCCCCGCCCGCGGATGGCCTTCCCGCAGCATCTTGAGATAGAGATAAGGCCCGTCGCAATGGTTGTCGACGGTGAGAATCTCCACGTCTCTTCCGCGCCAGATCATGTCCCCGGTGCGTTCGATGATCGTGTCGATCGCCTGTCGCGTCTCGTCCGGGGTCATGGCCATGAGCGAACTTCCACGGCCGGCCGGGCAGAGGTGATAGAAGCAGGCGCGGTTGATGCCTTCGCTCTCGATGAACGCGAAGATGCGGTCGAGGTTCTGGAACGTGTGCCGCGTGAGCGTCAGCCGCAGGCCCACCTTCTGCCCGGCGTTAACGCAGTGGCGAAAACCACGCATCGCCCGTTCGAACGCGCCTTTCTGCCCGCGGAACTCGTCGTGAATCTCCGGGATCGCGCTGTCGAGCGAAACGCCGATGTAGGCGAATTTCAACTCGACGAATCGGGCCGCGACCTCGGGCGTGATCTGCGTGCCGTTGGTCGAAAGCACCACGTGCAGTCCGAGCGACCGGGCGTACTCGGCGAGCTCGAACACATCCTCGCGCATGAGCGGCTCGCCGCCGGAGAAGAGCACGGCCGGGACCTTGAACGTCGCGAGATCGTCGAGCACCGCCTTGCACTCGTCGGTGCTCAACTCGCCGCCGTACTTCTTCGCTTCGGAGTCGGTGTAGCAGTGCACGCACTTGAGGTTGCAGGTTCGGGTCAGGTTCCAGACCACGATGGGCCGGCGCTCGGCGGCGCTGCGGGCGACGCGCATCCGCTGGTGGTCGGGCGGATCGATCCGGGTGATCTCCCGGCCATAGCGGTGGGGGGTGCTGGGCGTCTCCACGCCGCCGTATAGAACGCTGATATCAAGCATGAGGGCGGTTCCGTTTCGTCGTTGATCGTCGCCATCATGGTAGTGGTTCGACGCGGCGGATGTGCACCGATCCGCCAGGTCGAATCCGCATCCGGGCGGCGCGATTCATCGCAGCCCCTCTCGATCAGCGGGTGGCCTTCCTCGTCGCCGGCCGCCGGATACTGCCGGGCACACCCGACACGCACTTCTCACCGTTCCCCCAAGCATAGCCGTTTCAGTGGATGAGAAGGTTTGCCCCCGTTTCCGACCGTTCTCCGCGGTGTCCCGGCGTCTGCGTGCGGTATGGGTCGAAGCTTCACGGAAGCTTCACAGGAAGCCCGGGATTTTGATGGAATGGGGGGAAATACACCCGGCAGGATTCGAACCTGCGGCCTCCTGCTCCGGAGGCAGGCGCTCTATCCAACTGAGCTACGGGTGCTCGATCAACGCTTATCATAGCAGATTCGGCCGCGGAGGGTGGAAGGTGGAAACCGGCATTTCGCGATTCGGGTGCATGACCTGCCCCGCGTGTGAATTCGTCCGCGTGAGATGTCACGCGCCCGTCGCGGTCCGGCGGTTCGGCGATCTTCCGGTGGTTTGCGCCGGTCTGGAGGATCACCGGATCACCCGTTTGCGAGATTACTTGTGCGTTGTCGTGCCGGTGGGGGCGGGGGCGAATTCGTGTTGCCAGCGTTCTTCGATGCCCGCTCGCCATTGCTCGGCAAGGTCCTTCATCGCGGCGGCGCGCTTCGGCTCGGCCTCGGCGAGGTTCTCGCGCTCGGCCATGTCCTGCGAGAGGTCGGCGAGGTGCACGTCGTCCGCCGGCGGCGCGCCCTCAACGAGCCGGCCGTTGAGCACCAGCTTCCATCGGCCCTGACGCAGGGCGGTCTGGTCGCCCTGCTCGAAGAACAGGGGCCGCTCGGACAACGGCAGCCCGTCTCCGATGCAGGGCAGGATGTCGATGCCGTCGAACTCGTGATCGGCCGGCTCGCCGCCGGCCGCCTTGACGATTGTCGGGGCGAGGTCCATCGACGCGCACGGGGCGTCGACGATCTGTCCCGGGGAGATGCGATCAGGCCAACTCACGATCCCCGGCACGCGGATGCCGCCCTCGTAGAGCGAGAACTTGTGGCCCTTGAGCTGGCCGGTCGTCCCGCCGTAGTAGGGATCGGTCCGCCCGTCGAGCCAGTTGCGTGTTTCCCGGCTCGGGCCGTTGTCGGACGTGAACGCCACGCAGGTATCGTCCACGATGTTCTGGCGTTCGAGCTCGGCCATGATCTCGCCCACGCCGTCGTCGATCGCGCTGAGCATGGCCGCCATGATCCGCCGATCGGGCGCGAGATGCGGGAAGCGGTCGACGTACTTCTTCGGCGCGTGCATCGGATAGTGCGGGGCGTTGTAGGACACGAACAGAAAGAACGGCTCGTCACGCCGCGCCGCCTGACGAATCCATTCGACGCTGCGCCGGGTGATCACGTCGGTCAGGTACTCGCCGTTGTGCCAGACCTCGCGGTCGTTCTCCCAGAGGTCGTGGATGGGATCGATCTTGCGGTCCCAGTAGAAGATGTGGCTGAAGAAATCGACGCAGCCGGCCATGAACCCGAACCAGTCGTCGAAGCCGTGATCGTTCGGCCGGCAACCGTCGGCGAGCCCGAGGTGCCACTTGCCGAACATGGCGGTCTGGTAGCCGAGGGGCTTGAGCAGCTCCGGCAGGGCGGGCACGTGGGGCGGCAGGCCGGTCGCGGTGCGGTGGCCGGCGAGGATCGATCGCACCCCGGCGTTGCCGGGATAACGACCGGACAGCAGCGCCGCCCGCGCGGGCGAGCAGACCGGGGCGTTGGAGTACCAGTCGGTGAAGCGGGCGCCCGAAGCGGCGAGCCGGTCGAGGTGGGGCGTGCGGAAATCGGTCGCCCCCATGCACGACAGGTCGCCGTAGCCCTGATCGTCGGTGAGGAAGACGATGAAGTTCGGTTGGCTCATGCGATCACTCCTTGATGCGGGTGGGGCAAGCTTCGCAGATCGCATCGATTCGGGCAAGCGATGGCGGAAGCAACGAAGGGGGCAAGCCCCGCCGGGGATTCGGAGTTCGAGCAAGTGGTGATTCGGTGGCCTGCCCTGGGGCGATTCGCTGACTGCAGGGGTCTTTTCTGAGAGAGACGATCGGACAGGGCCGCGATAATCGGGCACGTGGGGTATTTTGTGCTTGACGTCAAGTGTCCCGGCGCGGATACTTCTACATGGATGCCGACGTGTGAATGGTCGGATTCCGCTCCTCCGTGGGTACGGGTTTCAACTTGCCGCGGGACATCTGGCCCGCCGCCGCGACTTAGCGGACATGGGGTCCGCATCTCCGGGCCCGGGCTTTCATCTTGAGGAGTTCCGCTATGCGTCGACATTACGGTTTTACACTGATCGAGCTGCTCGTGGTGATCTCCGTCCTGGCGCTTCTGATTTCGATCCTCCTTCCGGCGCTGGGTTCGGCGCGTGGCGCGGCCCGACTGGCGGTATGCCTGACCCGGCAGAAGAACATCTCCAACGCAATGATCTCGGATGCCAGTTCGCACAACGGCACCTACATTCCCGGATACGCCCGATCCTCCAACCTGACCAAGTACCAGGGCATCACGGATTTCACGATTCCAGGGTTCGAGCCGAGCGACCCGAACTTCTCGCCCTTTCCGCATGCCGCGATGCACCCGGCGTGGTTCCTGATGCGAGCGGGCTATTTTGTCGGGCAGTACGAGGCGTTCATCTGTCCGGATGACACCCGATCGCCGCATCGCGGGCCGGACGTGACCGCCAATTACGTCTATAACGACCGGTATCCGTGGTCGAAAAGCGGCTACACGGTCAACTCGCATTTCATGCGGACGAAAGGGCCGGGCAATGCGGACTGGTTCCGCGGCAATCGTCCCTCGTCGGGGTATCTCGGCAACATCGGCGCCCCGTCCATCATGCCGATGCTGCTCGAAACGCGAGCGGGCTTTAACATGATCACCGGGTTCATGGGCATGGGCTTCACCGAACCGCACATCCCCGGCTCGGCCACGAAGTGGGACACATCCATGGGCTCGCCCGAAGGAACGCCGGCCGGTTATGAAGAAGTGCAGGGGGGCCACACCCGCTGGCCGTGGTTCGATCAGGACAGCCCGGACCGCGGCCAGAACATCGTGTTCATGGACGGACACGGAGAACTGACCATGGACACGCGCCGGTTGTGGGAGACCCCGTCGGGGCTCCCTGAATCCGGCGACCCGTTGACCAACGGCTGGTTCGGCATTCTGGCGACCAAGCGACATTGACGCACTCGCGGGCGCGAGCCGCGGCAACGTGTGGAACGGAACATGCGGGTAGCGCATCGCCCACCGAAGCGCGGTCGTGAGGCCCGGTGGTTGAACCGGTCCCCGCGCGTCGAGATACCGACAGAACAGAGGTTGGGCAGGGAAGGCCTCGTCGTTCACGTCTCGTTGTGTCGTCCGCCTTTTCACGCAGCAGGCACTGCTCAGGAGAGTTCCCATGCGCAGATCATCCGCTTTTACCTTGATCGAACTTCTCGTGGTCGTGGCGATCATTTCGCTGTTGATCTCGATTCTGCTGCCCGCGCTGGGGCAGGCGCGGGCGGAGGCGCAGGCGACGGCGTGCCTTGGCACGACGCGCGGACTCGCCATGGCGGAACTGATGTACGCCCAGGGCAATGGCGAACGGCTCACACCGATCACGAATCCTGATATCCAAGTCAATGTGCTCGACCACTGGCGGGCCGATCAGTCGCCGACCAACACCCCGCACTGGGGCGACGTGCTCGTGGACGGGGAGTACGCCTCGGCCAAGGGATTCGGCTGCGCCTCGGACCGGGGAGACGTCACCGCCGGTCGCGAGCGGATGAGCTACGGCTACAACAACATGTTCTTCCGCCAGGCGCGTCCCCACCAATGGGGCGGTTGCGACCGGGAGACCTGCGACCGCGAGCGGCAGCACGGCAGTGCCGGCTGCGGGTACTACGGTCCCCGGCTCTACAGCGACATCCTCAGCCCGAACAAGATCGTGATGATCGCCGACACCATCGCCGCCTCCGAGCACTACGCCCTGTGGAACTTCCCGTGCACGGGATCGATTCGGCACCACCAGGACACCGGGCTGCCCGCGACGTGGAGCGCGAGCTACGCGTATTGTGACGGCCACGCGGCGCACCTGACCTGGGGCGAGCAGTTCGGCGAGCCGTTCGATCCCAACCTCCCGCCGAACGCCTCCTACGACACGATGCGGATCGACGCGAACCTGGTGAACTCGGCCGGCTTCGCCTTCCAGGGCTGGAACACGACGCACGTCGAAGACGCGTTCCCTCAGTTCGCCGGCTGGGTCGAGTGAGGGACGCCGGGCGCGCACGGCGATCCCGGCCGCGGCGAACGGTCGACGGGGTGGATCGACCGAAAAACCGCGGGGGGATCAAGCCGGGTCGGGGGAAAAGGGGCTCAGCAAAGAGGCCCGGACTGGTCCGGGCAGATCAGCTCGATTTCGTCGGCGTGGAGCTGGCTCAGGGCGTCGCTCGTGCCCTGCCACATCATGCCTACGCGCCGGAAGCCCATCGATTTCAGGTAAATGTCGAGGATTCGCCGCCCGACGAGCGGCACGCCGCCGCCGAGTCGTTCACCGAGGGCGACGGTGTCGATCTTGACCAGGTATTCGGTGGGTTGCATAGGTATCTACTCCACTTCCCGGATGCATTTCAGCTTAACCCCCACAACCGGTGTGCCAATTTTATGGTCCGGACGGGTCGCGGAATCGTATCCGGCGTGAAATCTTTCACTTGCGTAAAACAAATTTTCCGCCGGTTGCTCCGGCGATCTCCCGCATGTCAGGAAGTGCTGTCATTTGGCCACATTGCATGTTGCATTTTGAGAACGGCGGGCCGATCGGCATGGGCAAGTGCGCTGAAGCCCCGTCATGGCCGGGGCGAGCGGCCGCGAGCACCGGCCTTGGCGGGGAATCGCAGGCCCGGCACGATCCGCCCCGGAAGCCGTCAGCCCGCGTTGGTGATCTCGATCAGCTTGTCGAGCGTGGCCTGTGCGTGGCCGTCGTCAAGGGCGGCCCGGGCCTGGGCGAGCCCGTCCTTGAGGTCGGCCGCGTGGTCGGCGACGACAAGCGCGGCGGCCGCGTTCAGCGCGGCGATCTCCCGGGCCGGGCCCGCCTCCCCGGCAAGCACGCCCTTCACGACCTCCGCCGACCCCGCCACACTCTCGGTCCGCAGGTCGCTCACCGACGCCAGTTCCAGGTCGAGGTCATGCGGGTGCAACTCCGAGGTGCTGATCTCGCCGTTGAGCAGGACGGTGATGCGCGTCGGGCCGGTGGTCGTGATCTCGTCGAGCCCCCCGCCGCCGCCGGTCGTGTCCGGCCGGGCGATGGTCTTGCCGTGGACGATCATGGCGTGCACCGAGCCGAGGCGATCGAGCACCCGGGCGATGGGCTCGGTCAGCCGGTCGTCGAACACGCCCATGACCTGCCGCCGCGCCCCGGCGGGGTTGGTCAGCGGCCCGAGGACGTTGAAGATGGTGCGGAAGCCGAGCGCGGCCCGGACAGGCACGGCATACTTCATCGCCGGGTGATGGGCCGGGGCGAAACAGAAGCACAGCCGCGCCTCGGCGAGGCATCGGCTGAGCACATCGCCCTCGACCTGCAGGTTGACGCCGAGCTCTTCGAGCACCTGCGACGAGCCGCTGGAGGAGGTCACCGACCGGTTGCCGTGCTTGGCCACGTGGACCCCGGCGCCGGCGGCGATCAGGGCGGCGGCGGTGGAAATGTTGAAGGTGCCCGACGCATCTCCGCCCGTGCCGCAGGTATCGATCACGTCCACGTCGCCGGGGACGGCCACACAAGGGGGGGGGGGGCGCAGGCCCGGGGGGGCGCCGACAATCTCGCCCCCCGCCCCCCCGCCCCGCCGCACCTGGATCGCGGTGAGCAGGGCGGCGATCTGCGATTGCTCTGCCTCCCCGCTCATGACCTGTTCGAAGGCCTGGTAGGCCTGCTGCTCGTTGAGCGGCCGGCCGAGAATGAGCTGTTCCAGTAACGTTTTGATCGTCTGTTCGCCGGACATGACCCGAGACCCCTCATGAAAAGTGCCGTTTCCCTGCCCCGTGGCGCTACAGTGTAGTCGCCGTCGCCGAGCGCTCAACCGCGATTTTGTCGATCGCGATTGTGGAGGCGGACGATAGCGATTAAAATCGGATTGGGGTAACCGGTCCTATGCGCGTATCGAACTGGATTTCACGGCTCACGACAGCGGCAACGACACTTGTCGTCTGCGCCTCGGCCTTCGGCCAGGCGCGGGACATCGCCCGCATCGAACGCAATCTCGCCGAGGCCGAGGACCTCTACTTCCGCCGCGTCAATCCCGCGATGTCGGTCGGTGAGCGAGCGGTCCTGGAGTACGGCGGGGCGTTGAACTTCAGCTTCATCGCCGTGGACGACATCGACGGCGAAACCCACATCCTTCGCCAGACCGACGCCCGGTTGTTCGCCGACCTCGATATCGATGGCGTGCACCAGTTCTTCGGCCAGCTCCGCTATACCTACCGCGACTGGAACACCGGCGACGACTTTGACGGCGACGGCGACCAGGCCCGCTACCCGCTGGGGGATCGCTGGTGGTATCGCTTCAACCTCGGCCGGGCGCTCGAGGCGTACGAGGGCGTCACCACCGACTTCAACGTGGTGGTGCAGGTCGGTCGACAGTACGTGGAATGGGCCAGCGGGCTGACGTTCTCCGATCAGCTCTACGCGGTGCGCGGCTGGCTGGAGGTCGGCGACTTCGAGTTGGAGGGGCTGTTCGGGCTCACGCCCAACTCGACGGTGATCGACTTCGATCATTCCCGTCCGAGCTTCGACGACGACACCGCCCGTCAGTTTGCCGGGGGCAAGCTGACGTACAGCGGGATCAAGGACCACGAACCGTACCTGTTCATCCTCGATCAGCGGGATAAGAACGCGGAGGACTTCCAAGACTTCGGCACGCTGTTCGTGCCGTTGCCGACGGAGTTCGAATACAACAGCACCTACTGGGGCATCGGGGCGACCGGCCGAATCGCCCCGCGGCTGACCTACGAGATCGAGGGAGTCTACGAGACGGGCGATAACCTGACCGATCCGCTCCGCGGCGCGCAGACCCGCGAAGACGTCGACGCCTGGGCCGGCCGGTTCAACCTGACCTGGTACCCGCGCGACGAGGGGCGCTCGCGGCTCGAGTTCGAGACCATCGGGGCGAGCGGCGACGGCGATCGCGACCTGGACACCTCCTCGACCTTTGGCGGGAACCTCAGCGGCACCGATGACCAGGCGTTCAACGCCTTCGGCTTCGCCAAGACCGGACTCGCCTTCGGCGCCCCGATCAGCAACATCCTCATGTTCCGCGTCGGCGGGTCCACCTATCCCCTGCAGGGACTCGAACTCACCCGCGACCTCGCCCTCACGCGGGACCTGCAGGTCGGCATGGACGTGCTGGTGTTTATGAAGATGCTCGAATCGGCTCCGATCAACGAGGCGAGTTCCAGCGACCGCTACCTCGGCGTGGAGACCGATTTCTACGCCAACTGGCGCCTCACCAGCGACCTGCTGCTGACGTTGCGGTATGGGGTGTTCTTCCCCGGCAAGGCGATCGAGCAGAGCAGCGAGCGGCACTACTTCTTCACCGGGATCACGTATTCGTTCTGAGGCGGACCGCGGCTTGTTGCGGCGAGGAACTCTGGTAGCGAAACTATGAACCACACCCGGCACATCCTGTGTGGCCTGCTCGTGACGGCGGCGATGGCCGGCTGCCAGCGCACGCAGGTGGACAGTCCCCTGCTCACCGACTATCCCGTGGAGGACGAGGCGGCCCGCATGGCCTACTGGCACGGACTGGCCGAGCGACCGCTGGTCTCGAACGACGAGGCGCTGCACGGGCTGATCGTCCTGATCCGCGGCGACGATCCGACGCGAAACTTCGAGCAGCGCGTGCAGTGGCTGGCCGAACGCGACTACATCGATGCCGGCTTCGGCCGCCCGCCCAACGAGTCGGTCGAGCGCGGGATGATTGCCGGCGTCATCGCCCAGGTGCTGGATATCCAGGGGGGCCTGACCATGCGGCTGGTCGGTCCGCACCCGCGCTACGCGACGCGCGAGCTGGTGTATCTCGACATCATGGAACCGGGCACTTCACAACAGGGCATGAGCGGCATAGAATTTGTAGGTCTTATCGCAGAGGCCGAACAACGGCTGCAAGACGAGAGGGACGTACCGTGAAAGTGCTGCAAATTCTTATTGTGACGGCAATTGCCACCCCGTTCGCTTTGGCTGGTCCCAAGGACGAGCCCACCGCGCCCGCCCCGGAAGTGGGGAATAATGCCCAGGCCGAAGCGGCTGAGACCGCTCCCGCCGCCCCGGCGGTGGAAGGCGAGCTGACCGCCCGCGTGCTCGAAATGTCCGGCCGCGTCGAATGGAAGCCCGGCATCGACGAGGAGTTCCGACCGGCCGAGGTCGGCCTCGTCATGGGCCCCGGCGCGTGGGTCCGCACCGGCATGCCCGCCTCGGCCAAGCTCGAACTCGGCGAAAACGCCGTCATCAACGTCAAGCACCTCAGCAAGGTCGCGATCAGCGAGCTTGCCAGAACGCCCGACAAGGTGCTCAAGACCACTGTCGTGATGCCCTACGGCAAGATGGACTTCGACATTCGCAAGGCCGGGGACACCAAGAACGACTTCCGGATCAAGACCACCGGCGCCACCCTCGCCATGCGCGGCACGTCGGGTAACGTGACCAACTACGGCGGGCTGCCCGACGTCAACAGCAGCGGCGACAATGACGAACGCGATATCAACGTCGGGTTCAACGACGGTGATGAATCCGATCTCGGCCCCAGGGATCAATTGAAAAATAACAAGGACCCGATTCAAAGTCGCAAGGACCAGCAGGATCCGGACAAGAATCTGATCACCGACAAGCAGTACCAGGAGGGCGGGGGCGGCGGCAACTATCAGGGCAACGAGATCACCAGGAATCTGATCGACGCGTTCAACGGCAACCAGCAGCAGAACGACAGCGAGCGGGAACGCGAACAGCGCGGCAACGGCGATGGCGGCGACGGGGGAAACCGTCCCTCCTGAACGCTTCGCGCATGACGAGCTGAACCCTCAGCCCGCCCGCCGGGTCAGCGCCACGCCGTGACTCGACGGGCGGTTGTCTTGCCCGGCCGAACGTTTGCGTCCACCCGCGGCTCGGGCGAAGAGCGGTCGTGGGCGTGGCGTTCACTCCGCCGGTTTCGGATCGATCAGTTCCACGCGGTCAATGCGGAAGGCCCGAAGCAGACGTTCGAGATCGAACTGGGCGTCGCGGACTTTCTCGTCCGCCCGGCCGTCGGTGGTCTGCGACAGGAAAAGCGTGGCGGTGGCCTGGCGGCGGGGCAGGCGGAGCTCGATGCGGTGGGGGATTTCCGGCCACCCGCCGAGCGGCACGCCGCGCAGCTCCACCGTCTTGTACCGTGACAATTCCGCCTCGGCGATCACGTGACCCTCCTCGTCGTGAATGACCACGCGCTGCAGTCGCGCCTTCGCCGGGTCGAATCTCAATTCGCGCATGCCGGGCGTTTGCCTCGACTCGATGTGCGCCACCACCGCCTCGGGATCCGACTGCGCGACTTTCACGCCGGCGTCATCATCCGGCAGCGGCACGGTCGAGACGCCCATCAGTTGCATGAGCAGGTCGGGGCGAATCGGCAGGGGCATGCGCTTGAGCTCGGCCTCCGCCGCCGGGCCGTGATGACCGACGTAGGCGGCGCGCGGCTCACCGTCCGGCGGGTCGAGTTGCAGCAGCCAGTATCGACCCGCGTCGCTGCCCAGCCAGTACATCGTGTTGCCCAGTTTGCCCACCGCGAGGGCGAGTTCGTGCGGCTTGCGCAGGATGAGCGGGCCGTCGCCCTGCTCGAATCGGGCCTTGCCCTTCTCATCGACCCATTCGACCTCGACCACCGCCCGCGACCACATCTGATTCAGTCGGCGAACGCGGTCGTTGTGACGGGCGATGACCGCGCCGGCGTCCACGGCGGCGGGGGCGGGGGTTTCGTTGCCGGGCGCATCCTCGGCTCGCGGCGGCGCTTCGCAGGCGGCGATGAACAAGGCCGCCGCGGCCACAAGCGCGATCGGAATGAAGCTCGCCACGGTCGGACCCCCGGCGAAGCGGAGGGCCGGCCGTGCTTTCTCGGCCCGCCCCGCGCCTCGGGTTTGGAGCCCGACCTGCGCTGACGTTTCAGTCCGGCCTGGCGGGGCCTGCCCGACCATGCCGCACTTAACAGTGTGCCGGCGGTTCATTCGCTGCGTCCTGGTCAAGCTGATTGTCGAACTCAAACCCGAGCGCCGCGTGCTGCTTTTGCATCTGCCGCCAGCCGGTCTTGAGCAGTCCGATGTCGCCGTCACCGGCGAGGAAGGTCGCGCCCATGTCGAGCAGTCGCCGGGCGTGTTCGATGCTGCCCGCGGTGGTCGTGCCGAAGTGCTTGCCCTCGGCGAGCGTCGCCTTCGCGACGCGTTCGGCCGCGTCGAGTACGTGCGGGGCGTCCCACATCTGCCCCGGCGCGCCGGTGAGGACCGAGTAATCGCCCGGGCCGAAGAAGATCATGTCCACGCCTTCGACCGCGGCCATGGCTTGGGCGTGTTCGGCGGCGTCGGGCGATTCGATCTGCACCGCGATCCAGGTCTGTTCGTTGGCCCGGCGGATGTACTCGGCGGTGTCGGCGGGCATGAACGGCGCGTCGGGATTCGCGGCGTCGATCCCCCGCTGGCCGATGGGCGCGAACTTGCCCCACCGCACCACCTCCGCCGCCTCGGCTGCATCGTCGCATCGCGGGTAGAGGATGCCGTGGGCGCCCGCTTCGAGCAGCCGGCCCATCCGCATGAACTCGCCCTTGCCCGGCCGGGCGAGCACGTCCGACACCCCCACCCGGGCCCCGCGCATCATCTGCCCCGCCGTCTCCACGCTCGTCGCGTGATGCTCCAGGTCGAACCACAGGCAGTCGAAGCCCATCAGGGACGCCAGTTCCGCGATGCTCGGGTCGGTCAGGTGCACCACGGTGCACAGCGCCGGTTTGCCTGCGGCCCAACGTTGTTTCACTCGGCTTGGTCGCATGGATGCGCTTTTTTCGCTTCGGCCGACGCTCACTCCGCGCCGGGCAGGATGATGTCGCTTTCTCGGAACGCGTAGCCGCGAATCTGCCCCTGCGGGGCGTCGTCGAGGCAGTAATTGACCACGTAGATTTCCCCATCGTCGAACTGCACCCACCCGGTGTAGCCCGTGTCGGACTCCGGCGAGCGGTCGTAGTCGATCGGCATGATGCGGCAGTGGGCGTCGCAGCGCCGCGCGGCGAGGCACGATTCGATATCGGTCCACGCGGCGAAGGTGTTCTGGGTCCACCAGCCGAGCCACCCCTTCCCCCCGTGCATGTAACGGTGGGTGATCAGGACGTGCCCGCTGTCGAGCACGCCCGCCAGGGGCCGGTGACATCCGGGCAAGGGAAAGGCGACGGGTGCGGACCACGTCGCCCCGCCGTCGAGACTCACGGACTTGCGGGCATCCCAGCCCTGGCCGCTGTTCTCCCGCATGAAGCACACCAGTTCGCCCTCGGGCAGCTCGACGATGCTCCCTTCGCACAGGCGCAGGACCGGGTCGGCGGCGATGACGTTCGCCTCGCTCCACGACTTCCCGCCGTCATCGCTGTAACAACAGCGCTGTTGCCACTGCGGCTTGACCCGCCCGCCCGTCACGGTGTGGGCGGCGAGCAGCCAGCGCCCGGCCCGAACCCCGTGGCGAAGCTCGATGAGCCGATCGGGCACGACGCCTTCCACCGGCGTCTCGTGCGGTGCGTCCCACGTCTCACCTTCGTCTTCACTGAACAAGAGAACGTTCGCCTGCTCGCCCGGCTCGTCGGCGCCTTCGTTGCGTCCGCGGATGCGGTCGACCACCACGGCCAGCCGACCGTCGGAGAGCGCCGAGATGCGGGGGCAGTTCCAGTAGCCGCCGTCGTCGTCCTTGTGCAGCGTCCGGGTGATCGCCCGCTTCGGCGACCACGTGCGCCCGCGGTCCTGCGAGGTGCTGCACATGATCCGCGTCCGGTTGCGGTTGCGGTGATGCTTGCACTCCGCGAACACGCACGCCAGCTTGCCCGACGCCGTCCGGGCCACGTCGGGAAAGGCCTCGTAAATCCCGTCATCCCGGCTGATGGTGAACTTCTCAATCATCATCATTGTCCTCCGCGCCGAAGAGGGCGGGAGTCTCCGCGGCCGGCGAGCGGCCCTTCGCCTTCCGCAGGTCCGGCGAGCGGTGCGGCTCGCGCTTTTTCTTCAGGGTCTCCGGCGTGATGCCCTTGTCTTTTTGGGTCGACGTCAGCGACTCGCCGGTGCGTTGGCAGTGTTCGATCCGCTCGGTCGCCCTGGCCGCGTATTCCTCGCTCAGCTCGCAGCCAAGCCACTGCCGCTTCAGCCGGGCCGCCACCGCCAGCGTCGTGCCGCTGCCGACGAACGGGTCGAACACCACGTCGCCCTCGTTGCTCGACAGTCGCACGATCCGCTCCAGCAGCGACTCGGGGAGCTGGCACGGATGCCACCCCAGCCGCTCGCCGAACGTCCCGCACAGCCGCGAGAGGTACCACGTGTCTTCCTCGGGATGGAAGTATCGCTCCAGCCCCTCGGTCTCGACATCCTGGGGCCTCAGGTACCACGTATCGTCGGGCAGCTTGCCCTTCGGATTCGCCCGGGCGTCGGCGTAGGTCGTCTGGCGGGCCGAGGGCACCGCGATCGCCTGGCGGTTGAACGTGAACGGCGGGGCGCTCACCTTCCACTTCTCGAACGCCGCGGCGCCCACCGCGTAGAACAGGTGCACGTGACTGCGGTTGAACTTCGCCCTGCAGTTCTGCCCGAACGTGTAATGCCAGATGATCCAGTTGCGGAACACCAGCTCGTGGTTGCGCTCGAGCTGCTTCAGGTGCAGCCGGGTTTCCGCGGCGTACTCGTCGCCGATCAGCACGTACAGCGACCCGCTCGGCTTCAGCAGCCGGGCCCCGGCCGTGATCCAGTCACGCGTCCACCGCACGTAGTCGGCGTCGTCCCGGCTGTCCTCGTACTTGTCGTACTCGTAGCCGATGTTGTACGGCGGGTCGGCGAAGACGAGATCAACCGAATCACTCGGCCAACCGTTCATCGTCTCGATGCAGTCACCCACCGCGATCCGGTTGACGGAAAAGCTCGTGTCACTCATGGCGGACGATTATAACCCAACCCGCCGGGCAGCACAGGTGGCGTGCGGATTCACCCCCGTCGGGTTTCGTGCTAGACTGTTGGCGTGTCCGAAACGCCGCGGGGTGTAGCTCAGCTTGGCAGAGCGCCTGCTTTGGGAGCAGGAGGTCGCTGGTTCAAATCCAGTCACCCCGATTCTGCGTCGCCCTCCGGAGCCGCCATGGGCGGCGGAGGGCTATGCAGAATCGCCCTTCGTAGCCGTCCGTAGCGATAGCGCAGGAGGGCGGAGTAGGGCAACCGCCATGAAGTACGTCTATCTTCTTCGTAGCGAGTCGAATTCGAAGCAGACCTACGTTGGCTCGACCACAGACTTCCAGAATCGCTTCAAGCAGCAGAACGCAGGCGAGTCTCCGTACACCGCACGCTTCCGACCATGGAGACCGGTCGTCGTCCTCCGCTTCGACGATGACCAAAAGGCCGAACAGTTCGAACATTACCTCAAATCCGGCTCCGGCCACGCCCTCGCCAAGCGACACTTCTGGTGATTGCAACGCAGACCGCGAGCTGCAGTTGACCGGCGACGCCCGCGATGGATAATAGTTTTGCCGGTGGGACGCCCGCTCCCGCGGACGGCCGGCAAATGAGCCTAGTTACGTTACCCCGCAAGCCGAATGACGATGTCTTTGCTCGTGCGATTGGCACATGTCGGCGATCTCGCAGTGATCCAGTCACTCGACCACATGGCACGCTCGTGCGAACAGCGCCGGTGTTTCATCAGTCACGCGGTCGAAGCCAACATCTGTTTCGTCGCAGAAACATCTCGCCAAGTGATCGGCTACGGCGTGATGGAGTACAAGTTCTTCGACAACGGCTTTCTCGAAATGCTCTATGTTCACTCGGAGCATCGGCGGGGTGGGGTCGGGTCCTCAATCCTGAAACAGATCGAGTCGGCCTGTCGGACAGCAAAGCTTTTCACCTCCACGAACCTCTCGAACCTCCCCATGCAGGCGTTGCTGATCCACGAAGGCTTCCACCTGTGCGGCACTGTCCACGGTCTGGACCCGGGTGACCCCGAGCTGTTTTACCTCAAGCAACTCGATGACGATGCGGGCTAACCACCGGCGGCAGTTGACCGGCGACGCCCGCGAGGGATAATCCAGTGGTCAGTTGGACGCCTGCTTCCGCGGGTCGGCGGCATCTGAACCGAGAGACGTTACACACCACAGGACTGGGACTGCATGGCCTGACCGTGCAAATGCTCGTTCATGACCCGGCATTTGCAGGGCCATCGGGCAAGCGCCGGCAGAGGGTTCTCGATACCATGTCGGCCATCCCGATTGCCGCTTGGTGGCAATAGAGCAGGAGAGAGGAGAAAGCAGAGCAGAGAATAATGCCTCGCCCGGCAGGCCGACGCCGGGGAACGTCAAGGCCTCTCCGGGGGTCTTCTTTCTCGTATCTTTCTTCTGGACAATCGGATATGCTTT
>CAYFQS010000027.1:0-17911 GCA_964345245.1 uncultured Planctomycetaceae bacterium
ATTGCAGTGGCTCCTGTCGACGAAGGACTCGGCGGGGCAATCGCAGAACCGCGGCGTGCTGAAGATCGGCGGGACTGGGCGGACCTACGTGACGACCGAGTTCGCCGGCGAGCGTCATGTCTGGCCCGCCGAGATCGTCCGCATTGAGGGTGAGGTCGACCCGAAATCGCGCATGGTCAACGTTGTCGTCTCGGTTCCGCGGCCGTTCAACGGTCGCGATCGGAGCCCGCCGCTCGTGCCCGGCATGTTCGTCGAAGTGGTGATGGAGGGCCGATCGCTCGAAGGCGTCGCCCGGGTCCCCCGCGCGGCGGTGCGGGACGGGGCGTACGTCTGGGTGGTTGAGGACGGCCGCCTGCGGATTCGCGAGGTAAACGTGTTGCGGCGGGAGCAGGCCGACGCCCTGCTCGGCGCCGGGGTGGACGACGGGGACATCCTCGTGCTGACCAATCTCGAAACGGTAGCCGACGGCATGCTGGTGCGGCCGTCACTGCTGGGTTCCGCTGGCTCAAGCCCGAACACAACCGCGTCGGCGCGCGAAGAAGATTCACCATGAGTCACGAAATGTCCGACAAGCCGTCCCCCCCGCAGCAGCCGATGGAAGAGCTGACGAAGAAGCGCGGTCCCCTGGCGTGGTTCGCCAGCAACCAGGTCGCGGCCAACCTGCTCATGCTCTTCCTCCTCACCGCCGGCGCCGTCACCGCGCTCACCACCCGCATGGAGGTCTTCCAGGAATTTGAGACCGACATGGTCACGGTGAGCGTGCCCTACCTCGGCGCGACGCCGGCCGAGGTGGAGGACGGCGTGCTGCTGCGGGTCGAGGAAGCCATCGAAGGCATCGAGGGGATCAAGCGGATTCGCTCCACCGCCTCGGAAGGCGTGGGCGCCGTCACCGCGGAACTCGAAGACTACGCCAACGACCAGACGGTGCTCGACGACATCCAGTCGGAAGTCGATCGCATCGACACCTTCCCCGAGGAGACGGAGAAGCCGATCGTCAGCGACGTCGTGCCGCGGGTGCAGGTGCTGTCGATCGTGCTGTCGGGCGACGTGTCGGAGCGAACGCTGAAGAACCTCGCCGAGCAGGTCCGCGATGAGCTGACCGCCCTGGAGAACATCTCGCAGGTGGACATCAACGGCGTGCGAGACTTCGAAATCTCCATCGAGATGAGCGAGGAGACGCTGCGGCGGTACGGGCTGACCTTCGAGAAGGTGGCGGATGCGGTGCGACGGTCGTCGCTCGACCTGCCGGGCGGCACGGTAAAGACCGAGGGCGGCGAGATTCTCATCCGCACCAAGGGCCAGCGCTACGTGGGGCCGGAGTTCGAGAAGACCGTCGTGCTCACCCGGCCGGACGGGACGGAAATCCGTCTCGGCGAGATCGCCGAGGTGATCGACGGATTCGAGGACACCGACGTCGCGACGTACTTCGACGGCCGGCGGGCGGTGCTGCTCAAGGTCTTCCGCGTGGGCGAACAGGACGCGCTGGACGTGGCGGGCACGGTGAAGGAATACGTCAAAGACAAGGCCGAGCAGCTCCCCGCCGGCATCTCGATCGACACATGGTTCGACCGGTCGATCTACCTGAAGGGCCGCGTGGAACTGCTCGTCCGCAACGGGATGATCGGTTTGGCCCTGGTATTCCTGTGCCTCGCGTTCTTTCTCGACCTGCGCCTCGCGTTCTGGACGACGCTGGGCATCCCGATCTCCTTCGCCGGCGGGCTGCTGCTCATGCCGCAGTTCGGCGTGACGATCAACATGCTCTCGCTGTTCGCGTTGATCGTGGTGCTCGGGATCGTGGTGGACGACGCGATCGTGGTGGGCGAAAACGTGTTCGCCTATCGGCAGCAGGGAATGAAGCCGCTGGACGCGGCGATCGCCGGGGCGCGGGAGATGGCCGGGCCGGTGGTCATTGCCGTGCTCACCACCATCGTCGCGTTCATGCCACTGGCCTTCGCGGAGGGGATGCTCGGCAAGATTCTCTGGCCCGTGCCGGTGGTGGTGATCACCGTGCTCGGCACGTCGCTGGTCGAGGCGCTGTGGATTCTGCCCGCTCACCTGTCCACCGGCAAGAAAACCGGCCGGGAGCATCATGGCCTCATCGGCCGGGGACAGACGCTCGTCCGCGCCGGCCTGCAGTGGTGGATCGACCATCCCTATCTCGCCACCCTGCGCTGGACGATCCGCTGGCGGTATCTGACGATCACCCTGGGCGTGATGTTGCTGACGGTGACGGTCGGCTTCATCGGCGGCGACCATATCAAGTTCGAGTTCATGCCCAGCATCGATGCCGACAACGTCTGGGCGACGGTGACCATGCCGCAGGGCACGCCGGTCGAAAGGACCCGGGGCGTACTCAGGAAGCTTGAAGACGCGGCCCGGGAAACCCGGCGTCAACTGAATGAAGAGGTCCGCCGCGACGACCCCGACGCCCCGTCGATCATCACCCACATGTCGACCACGGTCGGCGCTCAACCGTTTTCCGCCATGGCGGGCGCCGGGCCGGGCGACACCCCCGACGCCGGTTTCAGCGGCTCGCACCTCGGCGAGATCAACATCGAACTGCTCAAGGGCGAACGGCGCAACGTTTCGTCCGGCGAGGTGGCCAATCGCTGGCGCGAACTTGCCGGTGAGATGCCCGGCGCGTCGAGTCTGACCTTCACCGCTGATTTCTTCAACGCCGGCGAAGCGATCAACATCGAGTTGTCGCACCGCAATTTCGATCGGCTGCTCGAGGCCTCGGAACGGCTCAAGGAAAAACTCGCGGCCTTCGACGGCGTGACCGACATCGCCGACGACTTCGAGCCGGGCAAGCTCGAGTTGCAGCTCTCCCTCCGCCCCGAGGCCAGGACGGGGGGACTGACGCTCAACGACCTTGCCCGCCAGGTGCGACAGGCGTTTTACGGCGAGGAGGTCCAGCGGATTCAGCGCGGCCGGAACGACGTGCGGGTCATGGTGCGGTACCCGGAGGAGAAGCGTCGATCACTGGCCGACATCGAACAGATGCGGATTCGCACGCCGGACGGCACCGAAGTGCCCTTCGAGACCGTCGCGGAGGTCGAGGAAGGCCGGGGCTACGCGGTGATCCGCCGGGCGGACCTGCGGCGGGTGGTCAGCGTCACCGCCGAGGTCCAAGATGACCAGGCCAACGCCAACGAAGTGAACCGCGTGCTGAACCGCGAGGTGCTCCCCACTTTGAAAGCGGACTTCCCCGGCCTGACGTACAGCTTTGAAGGCGAGCAGAAGGAACAGGCCGACTCGCTGAACAGTCTCGTGTACGGATTCGCCTTCGCCCTGCTCGCGATTTACGGGCTGCTCGCCGTACAGTTCAAGAGCTACATCCAGCCGCTCATCGTGATGTCCGCGATCCCCTTCGGGCTCATCGGCGCGGTGATCGGCCACGTGATTATGGGCTTCAACCTCTCCATGCTTTCGGCGTTCGGGCTGGTGGCGCTGACCGGCGTGGTGGTCAACGATTCGCTGATCATGATCGACCTGATCAACCGCGAGCGAGCATCCGGCGTGCCGCTGCACCAGGTGCTGCTCGACTGCGGCACCCGGCGTTTCCGGCCGATCCTGCTGACCACCCTGACGACGTTCTTCGGCCTGATGCCGATGATCCTCGAGCAATCCCTGCAGGCGCGGTTCCTGATCCCCATGGCGATCTCGCTCGGGTTCGGCGTGGTCTTCGCCACGTCGATCACCCTGATCCTCGTGCCCACGCTTTACATGATTCTGGAGGATGTCAAGGCGATGGTGTTCACGCCGGAGCCGCAAACTTCCGAGGCCGCGCCGGCGTGAGCGAAGGACCAACCCCACACCGCGCAGCCGCTTCAGCGGGTCGCGGCCTGCCGGCTCCGCACAGCGCGCCCGCACTCGCTGAAGCGAGGCGGGCCGGGGACACACTCACCCGCCTTCGCTCTGGCGCTTCTTCTCTTCGCCTTTGAGCAGGCCGTGCGTTTCGCGGACGAGGTCGGGTAGCTGTTCGGCCAGCGGGGAGTCGGCGACCACCGCGGCGACTTTCTCCTCGTCGTAGCTCGCGGCGTTCTGGCCGGGAAACCAGTGCCCGCCGTTGCCCAGCAGGTTGTAGCGCATCTTCCCGTAATCGAGCATCCCCCAGCCCACCGCCAGGTTCCGCAGCCAGAGCATCGTCTGCAGGTTCACCTCGCCCGGCACGTCCTCCCAACGCGGAAGCACGGCGAAGGGCGCCTCGGTGTCCATTCCCGCCTTCGTGTGCATCGCCTGCTTCAACCTCGCGATGATCGGCGGGAGCAATTCGTCCGCCCGGTCGAGATACGCCAGCGTCTTCACGTGCTCGTCGAAATCCGTCGGTTGCGACGCCCCGATGCTCAACGTGTGCACCTCAGCACGGCTGAGGCAGAACAGGTCGTTGAACACGATGGGCGACAGCGGCTCGCACAGTTCGACCAGCTCCGCCGGCGGCTCGTAGAGCTTCCCGCCCTTGTCCGACGGACTGATGATGAACACGCCCATGTCCCGCCGCCTCGCTTCCTCGATGGCCGGCCAGTGCTGCTGGAAGATGAAATACCAGTGCAGGTTGACGTAGTCGAAGCCCTGGCCGGTCTCCGGGGCGCCGTGTCGGATCGCATCAAGAATGACATCGGTCGCCCCGTGGGTCGAGAACCCGACGAACTCGCACTTGCCCTGCTCCCGCAACCTCTGCGCCGCCTCGAAGCACCCGCCGTCGCGGATCGACCACTCCAGCGTTTCGCGGTTGTTGATCCCGTGGATCGCGAGCAGGTCGACGTGGTCGAGTTTCAGCCGGCCGAGCGAATCGTGGAACTCGTCCTCGAACTGCTTCGGGTCTTCGTGGGGAGCGATCTTGGTCTGCACGATGATCTGGTCACGTGGGAGGTCGGGCAGAACCTGGCCGAGCTGGCGTTCGGAGCAACCGTATCCGCGGGCGGTCTCGATGTGGTTGATCCCAAGCTCAACACTGCGGCGGATCGTGGCATCGAGGTTCGCCTGGTTCTCCGGACCGATCTCGTCCAGCGGCTTGTCCTTCCAGCCATCCTGGTAGCGCATCCCGCCGCAGGAGAAGACGGGGATGTCGATTTCCGTTCGTCCGAATCGTCGATATTGCATGTCATTTCCTCAGCGGACGGATCAGTACGAGTGCTCGCCGAGTTGAACCTTGCCTCGGAACGTCCAGTAGATCACGGCAGTGTACGCCAGGACGAAGGGCATCCCGATCACCGCGATCAGCAGCATGATCTTCAGCGTCAACTCGGACGAGGCGGCATTATAGATCGTCACATGGGCGGCGGGGTCGGCGCTGTTGGTGATGATGTTCGGGAAGAGGGCGAAGGCGAAGAGGAACACGAAGGCGAGGATGGTCAGGCAACTGGAGAGAAACGCCTGCCCCGGCTTGCCGGAGAAGATCGCCCGCGGGATGTTCGCGATGGCCAGCACGTTGACCACGACCACCGCGGCCGCCCAGGGGAAGCGATCGAAGTTCGCCGTCGCCCGCGGGACCGCGATCAGCGTGAACATCGTGGTGAGGATGTAGAGCACGAGGAAGATGCCCCACGTGTGCCACATCCAGTTGTGCAGTTTCTCGCGAAGCTGGCCTTCGGTCTTGAGGTTGAGGAAGATCGCCCCGTGCATGGCGAACATGCTCACGGCGAGCAGGCCGACCATGATCCCGTAAGGATTGAGCAGATCGAGGATGCCGATGGTCATGCGGCTCTGCTCGTCGAGGTCGACGCCGATCATGCCGTTGCCCGCGGCCACGCCGAACAGCAACGTGGCGAGGAAGCTGCCGGTGAAGAAGGTCCAGTCCCACAGCCGCCGCCAGAAGCGCCACTGCAGTTTGCTGCGGAACTCCATGGACACCGCCCGGAGGATCAGGGCGAACAGCAGCAGCATGAAGGCGGTGTAAAAGCCGGTGAAGATGGACTGGTAGGCGAAGGGGAAGGCGGCGAACAGCGCCCCGCCGAACGTGATCAGCCAGACTTCGTTACCGTCCCAGAGCGGGCCGATGGCGTTGATCATGATGCGGCGTTCACGGTCGTCGCCGGCCAACGGGTGCAGAATGCCCACGCCGAGATCGAATCCGTCGAGGATCGCGTAGCCGGCGAGCAGCACGCCGAGCAGGCCGAACCAGATCAGTGCGAGCATGTCGTGTGTCATGGCAGGTTCCGTTGTGGGTCAGTTCCGGCAATCCCCCCCCGGCGACGCAGCGGGGGGCGGTCACTCCTGTTCCTTGGCTTCGGTCATCGACTCGCCCCGTCCGGTGCGTTCGCCGGCGGCCTCCCAGAAGCCCGCCGCCTCCTTGTCCTCGCCCGCCTCGATCGGCTCGGGGCCCTGGTGAATCTTGTGGTTCAGCACGAACACCCAGACGAAGAACAGCAGCATGTAGATCAAGCTGAACATGATGATCGACCAGAGCACCTGTCCGGCGATCAATGTGCCGGATACTGCGTCGGCGGTCTTGAGCCCGTCGGTCCATTCCCCGTCCACCTCGGCGGGATAGACGACCCACGGCTGGCGGCCGACCTCGGCGGCGACCCAGCCGGCCTGGTTGGCGAGGAAGGGCCCGATCACCGCGAACACGAAAACCCAAAGCAGCCAACGTTGCCTGAACAGGACGCCCCGCCAGCGCAGCAGCGACGCGAGCAGCGTGATCCCGACGAAGAACATCCCGAGCCCGACCATCAGGTGGTAACTCTGGAAGCTGAGCCAGACGGGCGGCCGGCCGTAGCGGGCTTCGAGTTCGTCGAGGCCTTTGACTTCGTCGATGAAGTTGAAGTGCAGCAGGAAGCTCAGCCCGCCCGGGATCGCCAGGCCGTACTTCACTTCCTCGGCTTCATCATCGGGCCAGCCGAAGAGGTGCAGCGGCGCGTTCTCCCGGGTGTGGTACTGCCCTTCGAACGCGGCGAGTTTGGCCGGCTGATGCTCGTACACGTTCTCCGCCTGGAAGTGGCCCTGCAACGGGGCGAGCAGCGAGGAAACCGTCGCGAAGATCAGGGCCCCGGTGAATGAATGCTTCGCGAACTCCACGTGGCGGTTTTTCAGCAGGTAATACGCGCTGATGCTCATGATGAAGAACGCCCCGAGAATGAACGCCCCGATCCACACGTGCACCAGCCGATGCACCGTCGAGGGGTTGAACACGACCTGCCAGAAATTGGTGATCTCGGCCCGCAGGAAAGTCTGGTTGTTGACCACGTGTTCGACCACGTGGAAGCCGGCCGGCGTCTGCTGCCAGGAGTTGGCCACGACAATCCAGACCGATGAGAAGATCGATCCGAGGGCGACCATGATGGTGGCGAAGAAGTGCATCCTCGGCGAGACGCGGTCCCAGCCGAACACGAGCACCGCGAGGAACCCGGACTCGAGAAAGAACGCGAAGATGCCCTCGGCGGCGAGGGCCGAGCCGAACACGTCGCCGACGTATCGGGAGTAGACGGCCCAGTTGGTGCCGAACTGGAATTCCATGACGATGCCCGTGGCCACGCCGATCGCGAAGTTGAGGGCGAAGATCTTCGTCCAGAACTTCGCCGCCGTTTCGTAGATCGGCTGCTTCGTCTTCAGGTACATCCCCTCGAGGTACACCAGCACCACGCCCATGCCGATGGTGAGCGGCGGGAAGAGGTAGTGGAACATGATCGTCAGGGCGAACTGAACACGTGAGAGCAGCAGTACGTCGTCCATGGGTGTCGCCTCGTATTCGAACGTGCCCGAGCGTTTCGGTGCCCCGCGTGCGAGGGGAGCCAAGGGTAAACCGGATAATTCCGATATTCAAGCCCGTTTTTCGGGGTTACCCCTTGTCAGACGGACGATATGCCACGCGCCCCTGGCGACCTTGGCGCGTCCCGGCGTTTTGGCGGTGCGCGGAGTCGCTGTTATGCTGGCCCGCTCGCGACAACCAACGGAGCACCACCATGGCGGACAAGCCGAACATTCTCTTTTTCTTCACCGACGACCAGCGATTCGACACGCTCGCGGCCATGGGGCATCCGCAGATCAGGACGCCGAACCTCGACAAGCTCGCCGCCCGCGGCACGGTATTCACGCACGCCACGATCATGGGCGGCTCCGCCCCCGCGGTGTGCATGCCGAGCCGGGCGATGGTGCACACCGGCCGCACGCTGTACCGGCTCAAGAACAATGGGCGAGCGGTTCCCGAAGACCACACGATGCTCGGCGAGCACCTGCAGGCGAGCGGCTACCGCACCTTCGGCACCGGTAAGTGGCATCAGGCCACTCGCGATTACGCCCGCTGCTTCACCGATGGCGAGGAGATCTTCTTCGGGGGCATGACCGATCACTGGAACATGCCGGCCTACCACTTCGACCCGAGCGGCAAGTACGACAAGACGCTGCCGCAGTGTAAGGATACGTGGTCGACCAACGAGCTGATCGAGCGGCGTTGCGAATACATCCGGGCGGGCGAACACTCAACGGATATCCTCGCCGAGGCGACGGCGAACTTCATCGAGGACAGCGGCGACCGGCCGTTCTTCGCGTATGTTTCGTTCCTCGCACCCCACGATCCACGGACGATGCCGCGGAAGTACCTCGACATGTACGACCCGGACGAGATCGATCTGCCGCCGAACTACATGCCGGTCCATCCTTTCGACAACGGCGAGCTCGGCATTCGCGACGAGCTGCTCGCCGGGTTCCCGCGAACCGAAGCGGAGGTCAGGCGGCACATCGCCGAGTACTACGCGATGATCACTCACGTGGATGACGCGATCGGTCGAGTGCTCGACGCGCTCGACAAAGCGGGCAAGACGGAGGACACGATCGTCGTCTTTGCCGGTGATAACGGTCTTGCCGTCGGCCAGCACGGGCTGATGGGCAAGCAGAACATGTACGAACATTCGGTGCGGGTGCCGCTGATCTTCGCCGGCCCCGGCGTGCCGGCAGGCGAGCGCCGAGACAGCTTCTGCTACCTGCTCGACATCTACCCCACGCTCTGCGAGTTGACCGGCCTCGACGTCCCCGGCTCGGTGGAGGGCAAGTCGCTTCTCCCCGCCATGCGGGAAGACGCCGCGGTGCGCCAGACGCTGCACTTCGCCTACATGGACCGCATGCGGGCGGTCCGCGATCAACGGTATAAGCTGATCGAGTATGTCGTGGACGGCCATCGCCACACCCAGCTCTTCGACGTCGAAGCCGACCCGTGGGAACTCAACGACCTGTCCGGCGATCCCGATTACGCCGAACACGTGAAACGCCTGCGCGGCGAGCTGCGGAAGTGGCAGACGGACTACGCCGACGACCAACCCGGCCAGGGCGAAACGTTCTGGGCGGGGTTCGATGGTCAGTAATCGCCGCACCGGGCCGCAACGGGTTGCCCTCGACCTGAGTTTGTAGCGAAGGCCGCTCCGGGCCGGATCGGGGCAACCGTGACCTGTTCCCGGGGTCTTCGGCGCTCCTTGGCGATTTGGCGGCGCATCCCATCCGTTACGCCGCGTTTTCGGGGAGTTTCTTGACCGTGCCGGGCTTGACCGGCTTGCCGCGTTCGGCGGCGGCGATGGCGGCGAAGCACAACTCCAGCGACTTCAGGTTGTTCTCGGCGCTGTTGCTAGGCTCGCGGTCCTCCTCGATGGCGCAGAGCAGCTCGGCCATGGTGCCGTGGAATCCCTCGACGAACCAGTGCCCGCGGAGGCGAGGCCGGGCCCAGCCCTTCGGGGTGTAGAGGGTGACCGACTGCTTGCCGAGGTTCGGGCCGATGCTGAGCAGCGCCCCTTCGCTGCCGCCGATGTAGGTGCGGTCTTCCGGGCCGGACTTGATGTCCGCATCGAAAGCAAGCGACGCCTGGGCCTTGTCGTATTCAACCATCGTCTGGGCGAGCAGCGGCGGCCTGGCGGTCTGCGAAGCGGTGGCGGCGACGGTGGCGTAGATCGACTTCGGATCACGACCGGCCATGATGCACGACAGGATGTCGAACCAGTGGATGGCGAAGTCATAGAGGATGAGGTGGCGGATTTTGTCGAAGGGCGTGCCCTTCACGCCATTGTGATCCCAGTGCACGGACAGATGCGCGGAGACGACCTCGCCGATCAGCCCCCTGGCGAGGGCCTGGCGGATATAGCTGAAATGCGGGGCCCAGCGCCCGTTCTGATTCACCGCGAGCTTCACGCCCTTGCGCTTCGCCGCGGAAACGAGCTTTCGGCCTGCCGCGAGGTCGACCACGAAGGGCTTCTGGCTGAGCACGTGTTTCCCGGCCTCGATCGCGTCGGCGATGATCGGGTAGCGATGTTCGGGATGCGTGGCCGCGTCGATGACCTCCACGTCGTCCCGGGCGAGCACGTCGGCGTAGTCGGTGTAGACCTCGGCCCGGGGGAAATACTCCTGCTGTCGCTCGCGAGCGCGGCGCTCGTCGAGATCGCACACCGCGACGACGTGATAGCGGGCCTTCTTGTAAGCCGCGAGATGCGTGGCGGTGATCCCGCCGCAGCCGATGAGGGCGATGTTCGGCTTGTAGTGCCTGGGATCGCGCGGGCGGTACGGCAGGTCCGGAGCGTCGATCCGGCCGCCTTTGCTCTTGCCTTCCAGTGCATAGTCGAACTCGTCAGTCTTTTTCTTGGCCATTCTGGTGTTCACCTTCGGGGGGCGTGGAAAGTCACAGGGGGGCGCGTGATCCGCCGACACGGGCAAAGCCCGTCCGCTACGCGTGCGGTCTTTGCGCATGGCACCCAATCGACCTGTCTGTTTCAACTCGTCTCATTGAATCAGCGGCAGCGTCGTTTTCTTCTCTGCGCTCTGGCATGCGGTGTCGACGATCTGCTGGCCGATGCGGCAGATTTCGGGGCACAGCGGGCCTTCAACCGGCTTGTCGTTGGCGATGCAGTCGATGAAGTACTGAATCGGGTCCTGATGCGGCGGCTGAAGCTCGTCCACCGGCACCTGCTTACCCTCGGGATGGTCCCCGGTCTGCACGCGAACGGTCGGCTCGAAGTCGTAACTGGAGATCGTGCCCTTCGTGCCCACGATCACGAAGCCGCACTTCGGCTGCGGCTGGTGCGTCCACGGATCGGTGAAGGTGCCCCAGCGGGTTTCGAACTTGCTCAGGCCCGCGTCATAGCGAACGACAGTCACGCTGTGCTCGTCGACTTCCAGCCCGGCCGGGGCGTCGACCATGCAGGTCACCTCGATGGGCGCCTTTCCGCCGTAATACCACGTGCCGAGGGTGGTGCCGTAGCCGAGGTAGTCGAGCAGCGACCCGCCGCCGTGCTCGCGCTTGTAGAACCAGCTCTCCGACTTGGCCTTCTGCAACTCATTGCCGGTGACCTCCACCTTGTCGGCCTTGTGCCGGACGGGTCCGCGGTTGCCGTCGTAGTAGTGGACTTCGATCACGTCGCCGATCGCGCCTTCGTCGATGAGCCGCTTGCCGGTCACGTGCGGCGGATACCAGGCGAGGGGCCAGTTGATCGCGAGGCGCTTGCCCGCCTTCTTCACGGCCTCGACCATCTCGTCGGCCTCGGCGAGCGACGCGGCGAAGGGCTTCTCCATCAGCACGTGCACGCCGTAGGGGGCCACCTTCTTCGTCCACTCCCCGTGCTTCGCCGTGGCGGGGCAGAGTACGACGAGGTCCGGCTGCGCCGTCTCCAGGCACTCGCCGAAGTCGATGAACACGCGGTTGTCCGGAATGTCGAACGCCTGCTTCGCGTCGCTCATCCGCCCGGGCTGCTCGTCGCTGATGCCGACGATCTCGGCATCGGGATGTTCATGCACCTGGCGCAGCAGGTCGCCCATGTGCTGGTGGTCAAAGTTGATGCCCGCGACTTTCCATTTGGCCATGGTACGCTCCGTTTCGCTCATTTGATGACCAGCCGCTCGCCGCATTCGAGCACCCGGCAGGGCTGGCCGAGGTGGTCACACGTGTTGACAAACTCGGTGGGAGGTTCGGTGTTGAAGGTGAACATATCGTAATGGCACGGCACCACAAGCCCGGCCCCGATGTCGTGGGCGAATTTGGCGGCCTCGCGACCCCAGAGGTTGCCCGCCACCCGCCGCTCCGGCCGCCAACCGTTGATCGGCAGCATCGCCAGGTCGATCTCGAACGCCCGCAGGGCATCCACCATGCCTTCGTACGGCCGGGTATCGCCGCTGTGGTAAACCGTGCGCTCGCCGAGCTCGATCACGTAGCCGACGAACTTCTGCCGGCCGTGCTCGTCGGTCTCAAGCTCGTCGTGCGCCGCGGGCACGGGGTGGAAGGTCATGCCCTTCGCTTCGACCGGCTCGCCGACTTTCGCCGGCGTGAGGCGATCAGGCGGCACGCCCAGCCGTTCCGAGGCGAACTGAACGTTCGCCGCCGGCACGACCACCGCCAGGTCAGCGTTCGCCGCCAACAGCGGTTTCAGCGTCTCCGCATCGAGATGGTCGGTGTGGTTGTGACTCGATGTGGCCGCGTCGACGAAATCGAGCCGGGCCGGATCAACGATCAGTCCGGTCATCCGCTCGTGCGGCTTGTCCGTCTCGGCGTACTTCTTCGTCAGCGAATCCGACAGGTATGGATCGATCAGCACATGTCGACCGGCGTGCTTGAGCAGATACCCGCTTTGACCGAGCCACCAGACGTTCAGCGCCGCGTCGTCGGCGGCTTGCACGTCCGCGAGAAATGCATCGTCCTTCAGTGCCGGTTCAATCATTCAATCACCGTCTGTCCGGGCCCGCCTCGCTTCAGCGAGAGCGGGGGCTTGCCTGCTTTCGTTCGCGCCCCGCTGAAGCGGGGACGCGCCGGTCTGTCCGCGTTAGCGGGGGACGCGCCGGAGATCCGCTCACAGATTGTCCCGCACCCGCTTCACCCCGGCGACCATGTTCACCAGCTTCTCCCTCGCCGCCCAGCGGGCGGTCTGCGACAGGCCGCAGTCCGGGGCGAAGGCGAGTCGATCCGGCGGAGCGTGATCCAGGCACTGCCTGACCCGCTCCACCACGTCCTCCGGCGTCTCGACGTAATAGCTCTTCACGTCGATGATGCCCACCGCGACGTCGAACTGCCGTGCTGCCTTGGCGAGGATGTCGATTTCCGCGAACTCACGGTTCGCCATCTCGAAGTGCACTTCATCGACGTTCAGTTCAAGAAAGGCCGGGAACATCGGGGCGTACTTCCGGTAGCCCACGGGGTGCCCCTTGTAGTTGCCGAAGCACAGGTGCGTCGACAGCCGCGCCTTGCCCGCGATCGGCTCGACCGTGCGGTTGAAGATGTCCACGAACCGCTCGGGCTCGGCCCTGTACGCATAGCAGCTCATCGACGGCTCGTCGACGGTCAGCTCCTCGCAGCCGGCGCCGACAAGCTTCACCAGCTCGTCGCGCACGATGGGCAGCAGGGCCTCGGTGATCGCGTAGCGGTCCGGGTACCGCTCGTTGGGCAGCAGCCGGCCGGCGAGAGTAAACGGCCCGGGCACCGACGCCTTGAGCGTCGGCGGGTGTTCGCGGTGGCCGATCATCGGCCCGGCGATCCGCTTCAGTCGCTCGAACTCCTCGACCGCCCCGAGCCCTCGCCGCGCCCGCAGTTCGCCGGTGATCGCGTGCTTGCCCCGCTGATCATGAGCGGGCGGGCCGAAACGCCGCGGCGGGGCGGATTCCAGATCGATTCCATCGAGGTAGCCGTAGAAGGACAGATTGAAATCGAAACGCGTCTGCTCGCCATCGGTGATCACGTCCACCCCGGCGGCGAGCTGGTCGGCCAGGGCCGAGGCCACCGCGTCGTCCTGCATCTCGCCGACATCGTCCGGCCCGAAGGCGTCGAGATGCCGCGATGCGAACTCCAGCCAGCCGGGGAAGGGATAGCTGCCGATCACGGTCGTACGAAGGGGAAGCGGTTGCATGTCATCACCTCTTGGAAGCAAAGGTTAGACGTGCGACGGGCCGGCGACCAGTCGATTGCCCCCCCGGGCATCCACCAAGCCGGACTGGAGCGAAGCGCAGGTCCGGATTCGATTGGACTTGTGGGCCCCGCGCTGAGCGAGCCATGGGCAGGCAGACGTGACCCGCCGGGGTTCTTTGCCCGTGTACGATCGAGCATCGGCGGCAATTCCGGGCATGGTTTGAACCACATCTGAGATTCGCCCGGTCTCGGTATCAGTTCATCACGGCGAGATTGCCGAGGAATTGTTCCGCACAGCGGGACCAGGAGTTCTCGAGGGCGTGCTGTCGGCAGGCGGCGGGATCGAGTTTCAGGGCTTCGAGGCAGGCGACGGCGAGATCGTCGTGGAGCACGCCGGTCACGCCCGGCTTGACCACGTCGACCGGGCCGGTCACCGGATACGCCGCGACCGGCAGCCCGCTCGCCATGGCTTCGAGCATCACCACGCCATAGGTGTCCGTACGGCTTGGAAAGACGAACACGTCGGCGGCGCGGAAGTAGCCGGCCAGATCATTGTCGTAGCGGAACCCGAAGAACCGCACGTCGGGGTATTCGGTCCTGAGTCGCTTGAGTTCCGGCCCGTCGCCCACAACCCACTTGGTGCCGGGAAGGTTCAACCGCAGAAAGGCGTCGATGTTCTTCTCCCTCGCCGCCCGACCCACGTAAAGAAAGATCGGGTGCCGATCGCTGTGGTTCTTAGGACCGGGATGGAACATCTCGGTGTCCACGCCGCGCGACCAGGTGACGACGTTCGTGAATCGCTGTTCGCGGAGTTCGCTCTTCACGCGATGGGTGGGCACGAGGGTGCGCTCGGCGCGACCGTGGAACCATCGCATAGCCCGGTAGCCGATGCCACGAGGCAGCATGGCGTACTTTTCGAGGTAGAGCGGGAACTGCGTGTGGTAAGACGTGGTGAAGGGCAGGCCGCGACTGCGGCAGAAACTCCGCCCGGCCAGCCCGATCGGCCCCTCGGTGGCGATGTGAATCGCATCGGGGCCGTACGTCTCGAGCAGGCGGCTGATCTTCCGACCGGGCAGCAGGGCCAGCGAAATCTCCGGATACGACGGGCACGACATCGTGCGGAACATGCCCGGCTCGATCACCAGCGATTCGTGACCCGCATCACGCAACTCCGCCATGACATGAGAAAGGGTCGTGACCACACCGTTGACCTGGGGGCGCCAGGCGTCTGTCAGCAATGCAACTTTCATATCCGTGATCTGCCCTGTCGCACGACGTTACTGATCTTACCTCTCGGCCCGGCACCGGTGTCCTTCACGCTTATCGAACAATTCTTACCCTTCCCTCACATGCCAGGCAAGCCCGTTTCTGTTAAAAACGGCAGACTCCGCATTTCTAACAATTCAACAGAATGCCCCCGTGCTGATGTGCACGATCCGCGCCAGGCCTGATCCGACCATCGGTTCGATTACATCGTTGACTTGAGGCGCAGGACTTCGGCGATCACTTCGTCGGCGCTGTCGATCTCCTCGTCGCTCGCGAGCACGCGATCGATCCACTGCACCGCGTCGGCGCGGTTCTCCCCGAGTTGGAGCAGGACTTCCAGGGCCTCGCGGGCGAGGGCCCGGCGACCGCCGGTCGCCGCGGGCGCCGCCTCGCCTTCCGCCGGCGCCCGCTCTTCGCCGTACGCCGCTTCGGAGAGGAAGCGGTCGACCTTCCCGTGAAGCGAGGCCACGATGGTCTCCGCCATCCGCTTGCCGATCTCGGGCAAGCTCTGGAGCAGCTTCGTATCGCGGTCGGCCACGGCGGCGGCGATCTGATCCGCCGAGAGCGTCATCGCCCGCAGCGCCTTCCGCGCCCCGATGCCTTTGACCGAAGTGAACAACTCGAAGAACGTCCGGTCGCTTTCGCTGGTGAACCCGGCAAGGCGGGGGGTGAGGTTCGCCCCCTGCGAACTGCCTTCGAGGTAGTGTACCGTGTGGAACGTGACTGGCTCGCCGATGACCGGCCCGAGACGCGGGCTCAGAAATGACGGGATCAACACCTCGTAGGTCAGTCCGTCGGCGAGGGCGACCATCGCCCGGCCGTCGGCCACCGATTCCAGCTTCCCGTGAATGCGTACGATCATGGCCCGATCATATCGCGTGAGGCGACGGGCGGCGAGACGCGGGGAGCGCCGGCCAACTGCCGGCCGAAGGCGTACCAATGCCGCAGCCAGCTTTCGACATGATCCGCAAGCCCGGCGTGACCTTCGGCGGTCAGGTGCAGTCCGTCAAGCGTCGCGCCCGACCGGGCGAACACCGCGTCGGCGAGCACCCGCTTGGGCATCAGGCGCACGCCGTGCCGCCGGGCCACGTGCCGCTGAATCCACGCATACCAGGGCAAGCTGGGCGGAACGGGCGGCTCGATGAACACCACGTTCTCCGCGTGGTCGGTGAGGTGCCCGAGCGCCGCGTCGAGTTCGGCCGCGTACTGCCGCGGCGACGTGCCGCCGAGTACGTCGTTGCCGCCGACGGCCAAGACCACCATCGCCCCGGAGACGTCGATCATGGGCATGGCGCCGGCGACGTCGGCCGTCTTCGCTCCGGGCACCGAAAGGTTTTCGATCCGCACGTCGAGGGCCCGGCCGAGGCGGTTCGGCCAGGACGCCTCGGGGCGAATGTCGAAGGCACTGCTCAAGCTGTCGCCGAACACAACAAGGCGCGACGGAGCGGGCTCACTGGCGGCGGCTCCCCATTCGTAGCGCCACGTGGTGACGCAGGCGATCACGAGCGTCACCGCGCAGAGCATGGCCGCGACGGACCGCGCCTGTCGCCGGTGGCGATGGACGATCCCCGCGGCGGCGAGCGTGGTGAGCCAGACGAGCCACCAGACGTTGCCGGCGGAAGCGCCGAGGATCACCGCGACCACGCCGGCGGCGAGCAGGGCTCGGCCCACGCCGCGCCAGCGGTACATCGGCCGCCACGATCCGACCAGCCGCATCGCCCCGGCCAACCCGAGCAGCGCCATGCCGATGTAGAACAGGTTGCCGTTGAGCACCTGGGCGATGAGCCACCGGGCGGTCGGGTTCTCGATCATGGCGAGGAGCATGGGGCGAGGTTCAACCCTGATTCGGCAGACGCGCGGTTCATCATACCGCGGGCAACGGCTCGCGGGTGGAGCGCCAGTGGGGCGGGATGCCGTCCGGGCCCACGGACTGGCTCACGATGCCGCCGATGATAGCGCAGGTGGTGTCGATGTCGCCGCCGACCTCGGCCGCGGTCCAGAGCGCCTCGGGGTAATCGTCGATATGCCGGGCGGCGCACCAGAGACAGAAGGGCGCGGTGTCGTGAGCGGTGATGTAATGGCCGCTGCCGAAGACGCCGGCGATCTTCCGCGGCGCCGCGTCGAGGCCGATCTCGGCGATGGCGGTCAGGGCCCGGCGGATCTCGCTGTCATCGAGACGGGCGACCGCGGTGCGGAGCATGTCGAGCGGGTCGGCTTGCCGATCGTCGGAGCGGTGCTGCCACGCCCATGCGGCGGCGACGGCCACGGCGATCGCCCCGGCCCGTCCCTCGGCGTGATGATGCGTGACCGCGGCGGAGCGATCGGCCTCGGCGGCGGCGAGGTCGAGATCATCGGCGAAGTACGCCCCCACCGGCGCGACCCGCATCGCCCCGCCGTTGCCGAAGGAGCCCGACCCACCGAACATCGCCGGCGACGCCTGCCCCCACGACGCCCCGCGGTTGATCTCGCGCAGCAGTCGGGCCGCGCCCGGCCCGTAGCCGCGCCACGGCTCGGCGGCGAAGCGCCCGGCGAAGGTCGCGGCCAGATCGTCTGCCTCGATGCCGCCGTGACGGTCGAGGACTTCCGCAATCCCGACCGCCATCGCGGTGTCGTCGGTCCAGCGCCAGGGCGGGGCGGGTTCCTCCCGCCGCGCCGCGTCGCCGGCGCCTTCAAGAAACCGCTGTCCGAATGCATCGCCCACCGACAGTCCGTCCAGCGCCACGCGAGCACGGTCCATGCGTTCGGCATGGTCTCTCGGCGGATTGCTCGCTTCGTCGGACGAGGTCATGGCCTGATCAAACGGGCTCGATCGCCCCCGGCGCGAGCCGGGGACGCGATTGC
>CAYFQS010000028.1:0-17853 GCA_964345245.1 uncultured Planctomycetaceae bacterium
GTTGAAGGCGGCCACCAGGCGCTCCACCTCGGGCGTGGGCCCGGCGACGAGCGTCTCGAGGGGTGTATCGAGCCAATCCAGTTGCCTGCCCGCGGTCCATTGCAGATCGAACAGCCGTCGGATCTCCGGGTTCCGGATCGTCCGGCTGATGCTGTGCACCGCTTTGGTATGCAGGTCGCGACAGAAGCGTTGGAACTCAGACGCCAGCAACACCACGTACGCATGGTTGATCTGCTGCGTAGCGGCGCGGCGTCCCCGCCCGGTCCCGCCTGCCGCTTCGTGAGCCGATTCGATCTCGTTCAGTTCGTCGGCGGCGACGGTCCGCCATCGCTTCAGCGCCTTGGAAGGCATGGCTGGTCCCCCGAGTCCGCTCAATACTGAATCTTCAGCATCTTGCCTTCCTTCGCCGCGTCCATGGCGGTGAGGATGACGTTGACGGCCTTGTACCCCTCCTCGCCGTCGATCTCGGGCGCCTTGTTCTTGCGGATCGCGTCGGTGAACGAATCGATCACGCCGCTGGCGACCTGTTTCACGTTTGTCGCCATCTCGCCGACCTTGTGCTGCTCGTAGTCGCCGTTGGCGTACTCGACGATCACGCCGAACACGGGGTCGAAGCCCATCTTGATCACGCCCTTCGAGCAGTAGATGATCGTGTGGTTCTCTTCCTCGCCGTAGTTGGTCCAGCTTACTTCGAGGGAGCCGAGGATGCCGGACTTCGTCTGCAGCGTGAGGTAGGCGTTATCGTCGAGCCCGAGGAGCTTGCCCTTGCTGTCCTTCTTGTCGCGGGTGGTGATCAACCCGCCGACCTCGGTGAACTCCTCGCCGAGCATCCAACGCATGAGGTCCGCCTTGTGCACGCCGAGGTCGCCGGTGGCGCCCATGAACGCGGCCTCGGGATCGAAGAACCAACTCTTCGCCCCGTCGATCGACCAGCCGTCGGGCCCCGGATGCTTGAAGGTGGTTCGAAAGGCGAGGGGCTTGCCCACGGTGTTTGAGTCGAGGATCGCCTTCGCCTTCGCGTGGGGCGGCATGA
This sequence comes from uncultured Planctomycetaceae bacterium, assembly GCA_964345245.1. Lineage (GTDB taxonomy): Bacteria > Planctomycetota > Phycisphaerae > Phycisphaerales > Zrk34 > CAYFQS01. The sequence goes on from CAYFQS010000028.1 coordinate 1,034, forward strand.
GCCGCTGGTTCTGCCCGATCATCAGGTACTTCTTCGCCTTCTTCGCCTCGCGGATCATCTTGCGGCAGTCGGCCTTGGTCGTGGCCATCGGCTTCTCGCACAGCACGTGCTTGCCCGCCCGCAATGCGTCGATCGACTGCTTGGCGTGCAGGGCGTTGGGCCCGCAGATCACCGCCGCGTCGATGTCGGCGTTCTTCAGCATCTGCTTAGGGTCGGTATAGGCCTCGGCGCCGTATTGCCCGGCAATCTCCCGCGCCCGGGCCTCGTTCGGATCGGCCACGGCCGCGACCTTCGAGTATCGATAGTCCGCCGCTTCCGGCAAATGGCGACGCTGGGCGATGGCTCCGCATCCGATGACACCGTAGTTGACTGGCATGATGGTTCGCTCCTTGCTGGGACGACAGTCTGAAATCCGGTCACAAACGTCGGGCTTGACCGGCGGGCATTGTAACGGCGGTCAAGAGGCGTTGCATGTGCAAGACATCGTCGGGGGTTATAATGGGGTCGTATGAAAACCACCCGTCGCATGGTGATGCTTCTCTGCTTCGGCCTGCTCGCCCTGGGCGCGCTGGGACAGGGCGACGTCTCGCCGCCGACCACCCAGCCCGCTGAATCGGCCGGCGGTCCCGTCGCCGCCACCGATGGCGAGGAGGCGTCCGGCGTCGTCATCCGGATCACCGGCGAGATCAACAACGTCACGCTCATGCTCATCGAGCGCGGCATGGAGAAGGCCCGCGAGGCCGGGGCGGACACCGTGGTCTTTGAGCTGGACACCCCCGGCGGGCTCGTGGTCAGCGCCCTGGAAATCTGCCGGTATCTCAAGGAGCTCGAAGAGCCCACCGTCGCGTGGGTCCGGCCGATGGCCTACTCCGCCGGGGCGATGATCTCCGTTGCCTGCGACCGCATCGTCATGAGCCCGCGGTCGAGCATCGGCGACTGCGCGCCCATCGTGCCCGGCGGGAAGCTGGAAGGACGGGAACTCGAAAAGGTCGAATCCCCGATCCGCGAGGAGTTCCGCGATTCGGCCAAACGCCACGGCTACCCGCTCGTGCTCTGCGAGGCCATGGTCCGCCCGGGCGAGCCGGTCTATAAGCTCAAGAACACCGCCACCGGCGAGGCGCGCTTCGCCCGGGCCTATGACCTCGTTCGCTTCGGGCTGACCGAAGACGACTACCGCGCGCCGCTCGTCGGCGCTCCGCCGCAGCCCGCCCGCGAGGAGAGCTCGGACGCCGAGGGCGCCGAGACTTCCGACCTGCCGGTCACCGACTGGCGCATCGAGAAACGCGTGCTTGGTGAAGACCGGCTGCTGACCATGTCGCAGGACGAGGCGGTGGAGTACCAGTTCGCCGACACCATCGTGGCCGACGAGGAGGCGCTGGCCGACTATCTCGGCATCCCGCAGGGCCGGCTGATGCGCATCGAACTGAGCTGGTCGGAGCGGCTGGCGATCTGGCTGAGCAGTTCCTCCGTCCGGGGGGCGCTGGTGGTCGTGTTCCTGCTCGCCGGCTACCTGGAACTGCAATCGCCCGGTCTCGGGCTGCCCGGCGGGCTGGCCCTGATCGCCCTGGCCGCGCTCATCGGCGCCCCCTATCTCGCCGGGATGGCCGACGTGCTTGAGATCATCCTCATCCTCGCGGGCGGGGCGCTGATCATCGTCGAGATCTTCATCATCCCCGGCTTCGGCGTGGCCGGGGTGGCGGGGATGATCCTCGTTTTTGCAGGGTTCGCGATGTCCTTCGTTCCGCCCGAGCCGGGCCCGGACATCATCCCCAAGCTGCCGGCGACGTGGGACGCGATGCGACGCGGGCTGTTCACGCTTGTGATCAGTCTGGCGGTTTCGATGGTCGGGCTGTTTTTCCTCGTCCGCTATTTCGGGGCGCTGCCGATTCTCAATCGGTTGGTGCTGCAGTCGGGCACGTCGGACTCGGACGCCGGGGCCCGGGCGGACGCGAAGGCGACCCGCCGCTTCACGCCGCCGGGGGAACCGTCCGCAGCCCCCCAGGCCCCGCCGTCGCCGGACGCCGGCCCCGCGGTGGGCGACAGCGGCCGGCTCGTGACCGACCTGCGGCCCGCCGGCCGGGCGCGGATCGACGGCAACCTCGTTGACGTGGTCACCCGCGGCGAATGGATCGAGGCCGGCCGGGAGGTGCGCATCGTCGACGTGCGCGGCAACCGCATCGTGGTGGAAGGAGCATAGACGTTGGGTATTGTCGGCTGGGCCACCGTGTTGATCATCGCCGCCGTGCTGTTGTACGTGCTGGAGATCTTCATTCCGAGCGGCGGGATCGTCGGGTTCTTCGCCACCGGTTCCCTGATCGCCGGGGTCATCTGCCTGTTCTGGATCGATACCACGATCGGGCTGATCGCCACGGTCATCGTCCTGATCACCGCGCCCTTCGTGCTCGCCCTGTTCATCAAGATATTTCCCGACACGCCCATCGGCCGGCTGCTCACTCTGCGCGATCGCCAGGAAGGGAAGAAGGTCAACTACGACCGCGACTTCGCCGAGGTCGAGGACCAACTGGTCGGCAAACAGGGCGTCGCGGTCAGCGGACTCCGCCCGGTGGGCACGTGCGAGATCGACGGCAAACGCTTCGAATGTCTCGCCGAGGGCGGGATCATCGACGGCGGGGAGAAGATCGAGGTCACCCGAGTCGCGGGAATGGAAATCAAGGTCCGCCGAATCTCGTGACCGATCCTTGTGCTCGCGGGATCGGTGACGATAATGGCGGGGGTCCAAGGCACGCAAAGTTCTAGAGACAGGGATTTGCCATGTTCATCGTCATCGCACAGATCGGCCTCGTCATTCTGTGGGCCGCGATCATCATCGGGGGATTGGTCTTCCTCGGGATCGCCGGCCTGTTCGTCAGCTACTTCAACCTGTGGGTTCAGGCCCTGCTTTCCGGCGCGCGGGTCGCGTTCTTCGACCTGATCGGCATGCGCTTCCGCAAGGTCGACCCGCGGGTGATCGTGCTCAGTCGCATCCGCGCGGTCAAGGCGGGCCTGGAGATATCCACCGCGCAGATGGAAACGCACTACCTTGCGGGCGGCCGGGTGCCGAATATCGTCACCGCCCTCATCGCCGCCGATCGCGCCAAGATCGACCTGCCGTGGGACACCGCGTGCGCGATCGACCTCGCCGGCCGTGACATTCTCGACGCCGTCCAGACCTCGGTGAACCCGAAGGTCATCGACTGTCCGAGCACGGCGCAGGCCCGGTCGACCATCGACGCCGTGGCCCAGGACGGCATCCAGCTCAAGGCCCGGGCCCGGGTCACCGTGCGGGCCAACATCGCCCGGCTCGTCGGCGGGGCGACGGAGGAGACCATCATCGCCCGTGTCGGGGAAGGCATTGTGACCACGATCGGCTCGGCGACGAGCCACAAGGAAGTGCTCGAAAACCCCGACCACATCTCCAAGATGGTGCTCCAGAAGGGGCTCGACGCGGGCACGGCGTTCGAGATTCTCTCGGTGGACATCGCCGACATCGACGTGGGCGAGAACATCGGGGCCAAGCTTCAGGGCGACCAGGCCGAGGCCGACAAGCACCGCTTCCAGGCCGAGGCGGAGAAGCGTCGCGCCATGGCGGTGGCCCAGGAGCAGGAATACCAGGCCGAGGTCCAGAAGAACCGCGCCCTCGTCGTGCTCGCCGAGGCCGAGGTGCCCAAGGCGATGTCCGAAGCGTTCCGCAGCGGCAACATGGGCATCATGGACTACATGCGGTACCGCAACATCGGTGCCGACACCCGCATGCGGGATAACATCGCCGGCGACCAGTCCGGTGACGAAGACAATCCGGAGTAATCGAGTCAAACCAAGCCCCGTCAGGGTCTGCTTCGCCCAGCGAAGCAGCCCCTGGCGGGGATTCCGGATTCGAATAACCAGGGGTTGGCGAAACTCCGCTTCGTTTCGAGTCCGACGGTGGCGTCCCGTCCTTGGCGGGCGGTTTCAACCGCCATGGCCCCCGGTCCCTGACGAAATCCCATGGCGACTGAACTCGCCACGCCGGGTGGCCCGGCGTATCTACTTCCCGAGCGTTTCCATCACGTGTCGTACGTTGTCGATCGTCACTCCGCGGATCGCGATGCGTTTGTGCGGCTGGGTGTGACCGGTCACGACCGCCACGTCACGCTTCGCCACGCCGAGCGATCTGGCGAGCAGGGCGCGGACGGCCTTGTTGGCCTTGCCGCCCTCCGGCGGAGCGGCGACCTTGATCTTGATCGCCCCGCCCAGCATGCCCGCGATCTGGTCCCGACTGCCGCCCGGCACGACCTTCACGCCGATCACCACCCCGTCCTCGGTTGCTTCGATGTGGGGCTGATCCGTCATCACGGGTTCGGCTGCAGGGCGAGACGGCACAACAGTTCCACGCCCGTGGCAATGACATCATCGTTGAACTCGTAGTGCGGGCTGTGCAGGTTGGGCCAGGACTCGGCGTCGGGCGGGCGGATGCCGAGGAAGCAGAACGCTGCCGGGACCTTCCGGCCGTAGAAGGCGAAGTCCTCGGCCCCCATCGAGGGATCGAGCAGATCGACCACGCGGTCGGGGCCGATGGTCTCGCCGGCCGTCTGCCGCAGTTGCTCGGCGGCGGCCGGGTCGTTGATGGTGACCGGATACCCCTCGCTGATGGACACCGTCGCGTGACACCCGAAGCCCGCGGCGACATGGTGGGCCAGTTCGTGAATCCGTCGTTCGACAAGCTCGCTCGTCGCATCCTTCAGTGTCCGGACGGTGCCGATGAGCGTCACGCTGTCGGGGATGACGTTGAACGCGAGCCCGGCGGACATGGAGGTGACGCTGACCACCGCGGCGTCAGTGGGCTTGAGGTTGCGGCTGACCACGGTCTGCAGGGCGGTGATGAGATGGCTCGCCGCGATCACGGGATCGGCCGTCTGGTGGGGCGAGGCGGCGTGGCCTCCGGCCCCGTCGAGGGTAATCGCCAGCCGCTTCGCCGCGGCCATGAACACGCCGTCCCGCATCCCCACGTGCCCGAGTTCCAGCAGCGGCCAGTTGTGCAGGCCGAACATGCGACCCATCACGATGCCGCCCGTCGAGTTATCCAGCGCCCCGTCCTCGATCATCCGCGCCGCTCCGGCGCCTTCCTCTTCCGCCGGCTGGAACACGAACTTCACCGGTTGCGGCAGGTCCCGTTGACAGCGGGCGAGCACCCGGGCGGCGCCGATGAGCATGGTCGTGTGCCCGTCGTGACCGCAGGCGTGCATCAGACCGTCGTGTTCCGAGGCGTAGTCGAGCCCGGTGTCCTCCTGGATGGGCAGGGCGTCCATGTCGGCCCGCAAGCCGACCGCCGGCATCGAGCCGGTGTTCGCCTCGGGCAGCCAGCCGACCACGCCCGTCTCGGCAAGCCCGGCCTGATGGGGCACGCTCGCCGCGGTCAGTTCCCGCTGGACCGCCTCACTCGCGTAGGTTTCCTCGTAACCGAGCTGGGGATGGCGGTGCAGCTCCTGCCGCAGGTCGCGCAGTGAAGGCAACTCGTCTTTGATCAGTTTCCGGAGGTCGTGGTCGGCCATGCACATGCTCCATCCGCAGTTCTTGGGGCACAGTACCCGCCCGCGTTTCGCCCGGCAACGCCGGGCGCTTGATCTTGCGAACTTGGAGATGAGACTCCAGCGACGTCGACGTACGTGTCGAGTTTGCCGGCCGGCCGACCTTCGAAGCGTACATGGACCTGAAGTTCGCCCTCGAGGATTGGCTGAACTGCAGGGTCGATCTCGTGCCCCCGCCGCCCTCAAGCCCCGAGTTGCACCGCAAGTGCACCGAGAGGCGATTCGTGTCGCGGAACCGTTGCGCGGGGTCGAGCCGCCCGGGTCCCAAACCGGCATCTGGATTTGGACCTGCACTGCCCGCGACCTCAACTCCGGCCGAAGGTCGCTGCGCTCCGGCTCAGCCCGTCACTTGCCCAGCGTCTTCTTGCGACGCAGGAGGTGATGGTAGTGCTGGGCGAAGCGGTGAGCTTCGTCGCGGATCGCCTGACAGAGCTTCAGCCCCGGATTCTGTCGGCCGAGTCGAACCGGCTCGTCCCGGCCCTGCTGGTAGATCAACTCCTCCTTCTTCGCCAGGGCGATGACCATCGGCGGCTGAACGTCAAAATCCGCCACCGCGTCCAGCGCCGCCTGCAACTGCGCCGCCCCGCCGTCGATGACCACGAGGTCGGGGTAGAGCTGCATGTTCGCCCCCGCGTCGCGATACGCCCGGCTGACCACTTCGCGAATCGCCGCGTAGTCGTCGTTCGTCGCGGTGCGGATGCGATACCGGCGGTACTGGTTCTTCAGCGGCCGACCATCCACGAAGCACACCTTGCTGCCCACCGTCTCGTCGCCCTGCAGGTGGGCGATGTCGATGCATTCCAGACAGCGCGGCGGCTCGTCGAGCCCCAGCGCCCGTTGCAGCGACGCGGTGCTCCGGGTCGGGTCGGCGTAGAAGGATTCGGTCTCCGGCTGCCACTGGTCCCCGCGCTTGCCCCGCTCGTCGAGCTTCTCGATCGCCTGAATCTGATCCCGCAGCGACGCCGCCCGTTCGTAATCCAGCGCCTCCGCCGCCTCCTGCATCTCCTGCCGCATCTCCCGGAGCATGACCGAACGCTTCGATTCGAGGAATCGGATCAGCCGGTCGACGTCGGCCCGGTACTGCTCCTGGTCGATCTTGGCCGCGCACGGCGCGGTGCATCGTTTGATCGGATGCAGCAGGCACGGGCGGAAGAACCGCCGCTTCTCGTCGTCCGCCCGGATGTCCAGCGAGCAGGTGCGGAACTTGAACGCCCGCTGCAGCAGTTGCACCGACTCCCGCAATGCATGCACGCTGGTGAACGGCCCGAACACCTTCGCCCCGCGATACTCCGCCGCCGTCGGCTCCCGCGTGATGAACACACCGGGGAAGTCGTCCTTCGTGGTGATCACGAGATACGGAAACGTCTTGTCATCGGTGAGCCGGGCGTTGAACTTCGGGTGCAGGTCCTTGATCAGCCGGTTCTCGGTCAGCAGGGCCTCCCATTCGCCTTCGCACTCGATCACGTCGAAGTCGTCGACGATGTCGAGCATGGGCTGCTTCTTCGGGCCGAGGTCGGCCGAGGGCTGGAAGTAGCTGCTCACGCGGTTGGGCAGGACGGACGCCTTGCCGACGTAGACCACCCGGCCGCGGTCGTCCTTCATGAGATACACCCCGGGCGTTCTGGGCAGGGCGCGGGCTTTGGCGGCGAGCTGCTTGAACTTTTCGTCACGGTCCGGCATCGTTCGCAATTATACGGCGGGGGCGCGGCGCCGGTGCGTGCTCCGCCGGCCGGGCCAGCCGCTATAATCGCCGCTCACGGCAACCCACGGGAGTCGACCATGATCATCCGCACGCAAGCGTTCGCCCGGGCCGGGCTGATCGGCAATCCGTCCGACGGCTACTACGGCAAGACGATCTCCTTCAGCATCCGCAACTTCGCCGCCCGCGTGACGTGCTACGAATCGCCCCGCCTGATCATCCATCCCCAGCGGGCCGACCGCGGCGACTTCGACAGCGTCGAAGAACTCGTCCGGGACGTCGGCGTGAACGGCTATTACGGCGGCATCCGGCTCATCAAGGCCGCCATCAAGCGGTTCCATGACTACTGCCGCGACCACGGCTACGAACTCGACGACCGCAACTTCACCATCGAGTACGAGACGGACATCCCCGTCCGCGTGGGCATGGCCGGGTCGAGCGCGATCGTCACCGCGACGATCCACGCCCTGTGCAGTTTCTACGGGATCGAGATTCCCAAGCCGCTGCTGCCCAACCTCGCCCTGAGCGTGGAGCTCGACGAACTCGGCATCGGGGCCGGGCTGCAGGACCGCGTGATCCAGGTCTACGAGGGCGCGGTGTTCATGGACTTCGACCGCGAGCTGATGGACCGCCAGGGCCACGGCAACTACGAGTCGATCGACTCCACCAAGCTGCCACCGCTGTACGTGGCGTACCTGCCGATTCTCGCCGAGGGCACCGAGGTGCCGCATAACGACCTGCGGGGGCGGTTCAATCGCGGCGAGCAGGTCGTGCTCGACGCGATCGACCGCTTCGGCGAGCTGGCCCAGGAGGCCCGCGAACTCATCGGGGCGGGGCGGGGTGAACAGATCGGCCCGCTCCTCAATGAGAACTTCGACCTGCGGCTGAAGGTGATGAAGGTCCATGAGGGGAATCTGCGGATGGTCGACATCGGTCGCCGGGAAGGGGCGGCGGTGAAGCTCGCCGGCTCCGGCGGCACCGTGGTCGGCTGCTACGATGGCGACCCCGAGCGCCTCGCCCGCATCGAGCGCGGCTACGCCGAGATCGGCGCCGGCCTCGTCCGCCCCGTCATCGAGCCCCATCCTGCCGAGACCGACCTGTTCAACCATGACCGCGGTGTCGTCTGATCGTCGCCGTCCGGCGAAGCATCAGCGGTTGGAGTCCACGATCACCGCTTCCTCGTATTTGCCGGGATGGTGAGCGCCGTCGTAAGTCGACGCGGCGGAGCGGAGGATACGGATGCCGCGGGCCCCGGCGTCGATCGCGCCCTTGATGTCGCCGTCGCCGTCTCCGTAGAAAAGCTCGATCTCCCGCTCCTCGATGAACCGCTTCTTGTAGGCCCCGTTTGAAAACACGACGGGATTGGGATCAGCCAGGGCGAAGTAGTCGGCGAGGATGTCGGTGACGGTTTCATCCACGCCGTCCGGAAGCGTGCGGCCGGTGATGAAATAGATCGTGTCGCCGCGTTCGGCATGGAGGGCAAGCAGTTCACGGGCGACGTTCTTGGGGATGCTGAACCGATCGAGGCCGGTGTTCATCTCCGCCCAGAACTTCAGCCGCTTGTCGGGGTGGGACAGGAAATCGTCGCCGTACTTCTGCCGGCCGTAGTGAAAGCCGGGACTGGAGAACAGCAGCGTGTCGTCCACGTCAAAGCCGATCACCATCGGCTCATCGGGCAGCGACGCGGCGATCTCGTCGATGGTGACCCACCGGACCTCCGGGGTGGCGGCAACGGCCGGCTTCGGCGGCGGGGCGGCCTCCCGACACCCGATTCCACCGAGCACCACGAACGACAGAGCGATGACCAACCCAACACGACGCATGGCAAATCCCCCATGTATCACCGGTGGACAACGGCCGTATGGTAACGCAACGCGGCGTTGCTGAGAACGGCCGGGACGAAGCGGGCGGCAAACCCGAAGGGATCAAGCCCGAAGTTCGAAACCCGAAATCCGAAGCAATGTCCGAATGCTCCGATGCCTCAAGGGGGCAAGCGGCGCCATCGGTACGTTCGGCATGACGATTTGATTTGCGTTTCGCGTCTCGGGTTCTATCCATTTGACGCTGCGCTTCACGGGTGGTACTCACGTCCGCATGAGCAGCCAACCCGAACTCAAAGCGGTGATCTTCGATCTGGACGGGGTGCTGGTGGACACCGGCGTGCTCCACGCGGCGGCGTGGGCCAACCTTGTGCGCGGGCTCGGTCACGAGCCGCCCGCCGACCTCGAAGAGAAGGTCAAAGGCATTCCCCGCATGGCGTCGCTGCGCATCGCCCTTGGCGAGCACGTGGCCGAGTACACCGAGCCGCAGCTTCAAGAGTACGCGGCGAACAAGAACGCCGAGTATCAGAAGGAAGTCGAGAAGCTCACGCCGGACGCGATGTTCGAAGGCGTGGCCGAGCTGTTCGACGACCTGGAGTCCCGCGGCATCCGGATCGCGCTCGGCTCGGCCAGCCGCAACGCCATACCGGTGCTGGAGAAGCTCGGACTGCTCCACCGGTTTGACGTGATCGTGGACGGCCACAAGTTCACCCACGGCAAACCGCACCCCGACGTGTTCCTCACCGGCGCGGCCGAGCTCGGCCTGGCGCCCCACGAATGCATCGTGGTCGAGGATGCGGCCGCGGGCATCACCGCCGCTCTCGACGGCGGGTTCGTCGCGGTGGGCCTGGGCAACTACGAGTCGCTCAAGCACGCCCACCTGTTCATCACCAGTCTGCTGCAGATCGACGCCGAGGCGCTGATCGATCGACACGCCCGGTATCGGCCGGACCGCTGGGCGATCGTCCGCGACGGCGTGCACGAAGATCGCGAGCCGTCGCTGCACACGATCTTCTGCGTGGGCAACGGGCGGATCGGCGTGCGCGGCCGGATCCCCGAACTGCCGGTCGGCGGCGACAGCGGTGTCTTCGTTGCCGGGCTCTACGACCGCGTCGAGCGCCAGGCCCCCGATCCCGACAAGTGGGGCCCGTTCCTCCGCTACTGGGGCGTGGGCGAACTCGCCCGCAGCACGCAGATCGAAGCCCACATCATCAACGGACCCGACCTGCTCGACGCGGCGTGGACGATCGACGGCGAGCGCGTCGATTTCACCACCGGCCGGCTTGAATCACTCCGGAGGCGACTCGACCTCCGCACCGGGATGTTCACCGCGGAGGCGACGTGGACCTCGCCGGCCGGTAAGCGGCTGCGACTGGTCCAGCGGCGGATCGCCGATCTCGTCAACACGGCGCGGGTGTTCGTGCAGTACGAGATCAAGCCGCTGAATTTCACCGGCGAAATCGAGATGATCGCCGGCGTGCGGGGGGATGCCCAGACGCTGGATCAATCGATCTGCGAGCCGCGGAAGGCCGATACCGGGGGCGAGCGCGGGGTGGCGGTGCGGATCGAGGGCAACCGCGATCATCGCACTGCCGCATTCGGGACCACGGTATGGGTCGCCGATCAGCCGGAGGTCGACTGCCGCCGGGAGCTCGAACTGCCGCGGCCGACCATTCGCGCCGCGTTCACCGTGACCGAAGGCAAGGTCACCTACGTTGAACGTGCTTGCGTCGTGGCGGACGATCGGCGTGAGGACAAGCCGCTCGCGGCGGCGACTCAGGCCTTGGCCCACGCGGAAAGCGTTTCATTCGAACGGGCCCGCATCGACCATGCCGCCGCCTGGCAGCAGCTCTGGGACGACAGTGATGTGCGGATCGACGGGCCGCTCGACGATCAACTCGCCGCCCGGTTCAGCGTATTCCAGTTGCTGATCAACGCCTCCCGTGACGACGCCGGCGTCTCGATCCCGGCCAAGGGCATCACCGGGCCGGGCTACCGCGGGATGGTGTTCTGGGACACCGACATTCACATGACGCCGTTCTTCATCTTCACCCAGCCCGGCCGGGCGCGGAACCTGTTGACCTTCCGCCACCGCACCCTCGACGGGGCGAGGGCGAAGGCCGGGCGCTACGGCTTCCGCGGCGCGATGTACCCCTGGGAGACCGGCTACAGTGGCGAGGAAGAAACTGAGAAGTGGCTCCGTCTGATCACCCACCAGGTGCACATCACCGCGGACGTGGTCTACGCGATGATGCAGTACGTCGAGGCGACGCGGGACATGGCGTTCTACGAAGACCGCGCCGCCGAGGTCCTCATCGAGACGGCGCGGTTCTGGGTCAGCAAGGCCGAGGACCGCGGTGAGTTCCTCTCGATTCCCGAGGCGGGCGGGCCGGATGAATATCACGTGGCCGAGGACGACAGCGCCTACGTGAACAACCTCGCGATCCGCAATCTGCGCTGGGCGATCGCGGCGGCGGACCACCTGAAAGCCAACACCCCCGACAAGTGGGAGACGCTGGCCCGCCGGATTGGCCTCACGGATGGTGAGCTGGCACGGTTCGCCGACTATGCCGGCCGCATCCGCACGATGCTGCACGAAGACGGGCGGTTCGAGCAGTGCGACGGGTTCTTCGAGCTGGACGATGAGCGGGTGACCGAAGGTGATCGCGAGCGCAGCCCGCACACCACGACCACGGTGAAGCAGGCCGACGTGATCATGCTGCTCTGCCTGCTGCCGGATGAGTGGGGGCGGGAGGTCATGGAGGCGAACTACGACTACTACGAGCCGCGGACGGTGCACGCCTCGTCGCTGTCGCACGCGGCGTACGGCATGGTCGCCCTTGAACTGGGCCGTATGGACCAGGCCGAGCAGTATGTCCGCCGGTCGATGGGCATGGACCTCGCCGACGAGATGAACAACGCCGCGAGCGGGGCCCACATGGCGGCCACGGGCATGAACTGGGTCGGGATCGTTCGCGGCTTCGGCGGGGCGAGGCCGCAGGGCGAGCGGTTCCTCGTCGCCCCGCGGTTGCCCGCGTCGTGGAAGCGCCTGGAGTTCGGCTTGAAATGGCGGGGCGCCGACTTCACCGTCAACGCCCGCCCCGACGGCGTGACCGTGACCAACGACGAAAGCGCCGCCGCACCGTTGCCCCTTCGCCTCGCCGACCGCGAGGTCGACCTCGCCCCCGGCGAGTCGGCTGAAGCGTGAGTCAGTGGTAGGCGGAGATCTCCTGTCGATGTACGTCGATGGGCCGGGCAATCGCTGCTACGGTCGGGCATGCCTTCCGACGCTTCGATGATCCGCCGGGAGTCGATGTGCGTGACGTCGCTGTCTTTGAATATCTCGGGGCCTTACGTTATGAACAAGCGGATGCATCCTGACGGCTCGCCGCAAAGCCCGACCGGATTGGAGCGATCATGACCGGCCAACCGAACGTTCTGCTCATCATGACCGATCAGCAGCGCGCCGACGCCCTCGGCTGCGCCGCCGGCTGGGTCAACACGCCCAACCTCGACCGCATCGCCGGCGAAGGCGTTCGGTTCACCAACTGCCTGACGAATTCCCCGGTCTGCGTGCCCGCCCGGCTGTCGCTGGCCGCCGGGCTCTACCCGCACAACACCGGCGTGTGGAACAACTGCGGGCACACGATGCCGGCCGAGACGCCGACCTGGATGCAGACGATCCGCAGGGCCGGCTACCGCACGTCGCTGTTTGGCAAGACGCACTGGCATCCGCACAACGGCGTGGATTTCCGCGAGCGCGAGCATCTGCTGAGTGCCTACGGCCTGGACGACGTGGACGAAACGCCGGGGCCGCGGGCATGCTGTCGCAACCGCTGCCGCATGATCGATCAGTGGGAACAAGCCGGGCTGCTCCAGGCCTATCGCGATGACTACGCGGAGCGATTCCGCGCTGACCCGACGCTGGTCCGCCCCTCGCCGCTCGGGGTGGAGCATTACTACGACACGTACGTCGGCGAGGCGGCCACGCGGTATCTGAGCGACTACGACCGCGACGAGCCGTGGTTCTGCTGGGTAAGCTTCGGCGGGCCGCACGAGCCGTGGGATGCGCCCGAGCCGTACGCGAGCATGTACGATCCGTCGAAGATGCCGCCGGCCCTGTCGCGATTCGCGGACCAGGGCGACCGGGCGAGCGGCGCGCTCGACGGGATGCCGGGCAAGCCGAACAACGCCGAGTTGTCGCCCGAACGGATCGCCGCCATGCGGGCCAACTATGCCGGTAATGTCACACTCATCGACGACCAGGTGGGCAAGCTGCTCGAAGCCGTCGAGCGGCGCGGCGAGCTGGGCAACACGGTCATCGCCTTTATCTCCGACCACGGCGAGATGAACGGCGACCACGGCCTGGTCTACAAGAGCCAGTTCCTCGACGGCGCGCTGCGGGTGCCGCTGCTCATCCGCTTGCCGTGGGCCGGGGCGGCGGGACACGTGTGCGAGCGCATCGTCGAGCTTAACGACATCGGCCCGACACTCGTCGAGGCGATCGACGGTAGGATCGAACACCAGCAGTTCGCGAAGTCCCTGATTCCGCTCGTGCGCGACCCGGGCGCCGCGATGGGCGACGAGGCCCTGGCCGAGGTCGACGGTGAGCTGTGTCTGGTCACGCCGGAGTGGAAGTTCGCGGTGAACGAGGCGGGCGAACCGTACATCCTCTTCGATCGTCTCCGCGATCCGGACGAGCAGTACAACCTCGCCGGCTCGCCCACGGTGGCCCACGTCGAGCAATCGCTTCGCGAGCGGATGTTTGAACGGTTGATGGCAGCGCAACTCCGCCGGGAACGGCAGTAACCGGCCCGCCTCGCTTTAGCGAGTGCGGGAAAGTTCGCGCTCGTTCGCCGCGCCTCGCTGCAAGCGAGCACGCGCCGGCACGTCCCCCCGACCCGCCTCGCTTCAGCGAGTGCGGACGGCGTGCGATGGTCGTGTCAGAAGCCCGCCGGGTGATTAATCGAACCGTCTGGTCCTCATAAATACGGAAGTGGACCGATGTTTCGACCGGGCGTATCGTTTTCACCTAGGCCGCCTCGCCCTATGGTTCTTTTGCTGGTGTACATGTTGGATGGGCAAAAACAACTTCGACTCATCCGTTCCGGACCGCGTGGCCGACCGAGTCGCTTTCTCCATCGACTGATCGCGACCCTGGCCGCGGTGTTCGCCCTGCCGCCGGCGGTGGCTTCGTCGGTGCACTCCATGGGGCGTCGCGGGAGGGATCGTTTCGACCGGCACATCCCGGCCGGCGGCGGGGCGAAGCGCGGATCGCGTCTCGGTGCTTCCGATGCCGACGGCTGCCATCCCGCCCAACCCCCCGTCCATGCGGGCGATCCGCTTCACGAACTGTTCACCACACCGGCCGGATAAGGCCCCCTTCGGACTCAGGGATGCAACACGTCGTGCGCGAACGCAATCCGGCATTCGCGTTTCGGCGTGCGCCGGAAACGCCCGATCGCCGAACGGGTGCCTGGGTGTGCGCCCAAAAATCCAGGCAAAGTGCTCGCACGTCCAACGCGACCTTCGATTGTGGTCCAGAAACAGGGGTGAGGACATGCTGATCTGGCCATTGCCGGAAAAATTTCGCCCACGTGCCCGGAATTGGCGGAAATTTCTTGCCCGACCACCCGGTCAGGATTTATAATCAGCTTCAGTGAAATTCATCTGACCATTTCAACCCCAGGAGGGAGCATCATCATGTCCAGACTCACCATCGTCGCTCTTGCCGTCGCAGGACTACTGCTGCTCGGGAACGTAGCCCGCGGCGCAGTGGTGTATCTCAATACCTTCGACGACTCGGGCAACGTCAACCTCGGGACTGATTCGACCGACGCGCCGTCGATCTTCACCAACACCGGCTTTGGATCGGGCACGGTGACCGAAGAGCCGTTCAACTCGTCGCTGCACAGCAACACGCTCGGAGCGCAGGCGTCGGGCAACCATGCGGTGCTGGCCACGGGCTTCGACACCTCGTGGCAGATTACCACCAATCAGAACCAATGGACGCAAGGCCTGGCTGACCTGATCAACACACTGCCCGCGGGGACCTACGACCTGACCCTGACGACGGACATGGCCTGGGAGGACGAAGGCGGCGACAGCCAGCGATCCATCGGAGCACTGATGTTCAGCTCCGGCGACTTTGACAGCGGCGGCAATGGGCGCTGGGAAGGCGCGTTCAATCTGAACTTCGCGTCCGGCCCCGATTTCGAACGCGTCGGCGATTCGGCGACGTTCACGCTCGTCGATCCCGGCGCTACCAGCAACCTGCCCGAAGGCACGTTCACCGTCGGCACGATCGCCGGCTTCTCGCTGTCGGTGAAGATGGACTCCCGCGGGGCGCAGGCCTCGGAGATTGTGCGCCTGGACAACGTGCAATTCACCAGCACCACGATTCCCGAGCCGGCGACATTGACGCTGATTGCGGTCGGGGCCGCGCTTCTGAAATCCCGGCGCCGGCCGGCATGATCGAATCGACCAGGGCATCTGCATGACTGATCACCGCCGCGAGATCGGCTTCACCCTCGTCGAGTTGCTCGTGGTGGTCGCCATCGTCGCGATGTTGATCAGCATCCTGCTGCCGGCCCTGGGCGACGCCCGGCGGGTGGTCTGGCAAAGCATCTGCGGCACGAATCAGAAGAACTACACCACCGCTGCGTCCTTGTTTACCTACGACCACGACGGCTGGTATGCCCCGGCCAAGGACGATGGCAAGCACTTGAAGTCCGAGTACGACCGCGATCGGTTCATGTGGATCTACTTCCTCGCCCCGTACCTGTCGCTCGATCGCGATCAGTCGCTGCACACGAAATGGAACAAGTGGGACCAGGGGACGAACCCGCTGCACTGCCCCGCCCAGCCGTCGGATTTCAACGCCTTCATCGGCGACTACTCCGCGGTGACCGGGAAGAGCTGGAGCTACAAGGGCTGGGTGCCCATCGGCATCGGTTACAACACGATGACCGGCCGGTTCTACGGCAACGGTCAGGCCTACGCCAACAGCCGGCTGAAGCACGTCTCGCTCGTCCAGCGGCCGAGCACGACCGTCATGCTCGGCGACTCACTCAACACCCACATCGGCAGCTTCCGTCGCGTGGAACTCGAGCGCGAACTCGGCGGGATGAACCCGCGTCACTTCGGGAAGGTGAACGTGAGTTTCTTCGACGGTCACGTGGAGACGCGGGCCATTGATTCCATGGACTGGGACGAGCACTTTTTCATCAGCGCCGAAGGCCGGGCGACCAGCCACCTGATTCCGGGGCAGTAGCTCACGGCCGATAACGTGTCCGGGGGTCCGGCGTGGTTACACTTCAAGGCCGCTTGCGCGGACGGCCGATGACCTTCTCGCTTTCGTCATCGATTTGTGAGTCCGTTCCAAAGGTCGCCGGCAGGCAGGGATCTGAAATGAGCAAATTCAAGCGGCATCTGATCGAAGCCATCCGTGAGCACAACCGCAGCGCTTCGTTTGATTTTCTCACCGACTTCGAAGAACCGGCGCTGCACAATTACCTGGTGCATCTGAAACACTCCGGCCAGCCGCGGGCGATGGGCAGCCCGTGGGTGCGGGCCTGTGAGACCACGGCCGTCGTCACTCGCCATCGATAGCGGGGAGACGCGGTCGGCGAGTCGCCGGCCGCACGACAACCGACCATCCGCGCCACGGCGACCACCCCTGTCTCACTGATCGACCGGGGCGGTCGTCTTCTCTGCGCTGAAATCGGGTAGCGCTTC
>CAYFQS010000029.1:0-1215 GCA_964345245.1 uncultured Planctomycetaceae bacterium
CCCAGCTCGGCGTTACCTGCCAGAGCCATTCCGGACCGCCCGGCCCGGCTGCGACATTCGCCCCACGGTCGATACACAGTCGTCCGCCTGTGAAGGCAGGACCGCCATAGGGGAACCGCACGCGAATGTCCGATCCGCCCCCGGATATCGATCCGACCGCCAACGTCGGCCTTCCCGCGTCCGCAACCTCACCAAGGCAAGGAGCAGACATGATCATCGTCGGCATTGACTGGGCCAGAAGGAAGCACGATCTGGTTGTCATGCAGGAAGACGGCCAGATGGCCCGGCGCCCCCGGCCACCTGAGCGCGATCGCTGCGCGCCGAGGTTGGTGAAAGAGGGTTTTTCAGAGGCCGGCGGGGTAAAACAGCTACAAAAATCGGCACCGACGGCTTGCCCCCTCCCGGATCTGTGGTAACTTATCGTCAGTTGGTAACGGACCCGCCAACGGACGCAATTGCAGAGGGCCCAAACGCCTGTGGCCCGTGAGAGTTTGACAAGCAATCGCCAGGAGCGCGGAGTCACCCACATCGAAGGCATGCCCGGTGCGTGCCGCAGCAAACAAGGAGCAGAGACCATGAACACTTCAAGAACCATGCTCGCCGTCATCGCCGTCGCGGTATTGAGTTGTGGCCAGTTAGCGCCGGCCGCCATCGTTCTCGAGGACGACTTCGAGGGCGGGTCGAACCTTTTCGGCCTGCCCACCGAAGCAGCCACGGCCTCGACCGTTCCCGCCGGCGCCAGCGGGGCCAACGTCGCCGAGTTCACCGTCACCACCAACGACAATGGCGGCGGCGACCACCGCGTCCAGTGGAATGGGAATGTCGATCTCGGCAGCAACAACGAGATCACCATCAAATGGCTAGCCGGCCACGCCCAGGACATCAGCACGATGGGCAAAGAGAATATCAAGGTCAACATGGGCATCCCCCAGGTCCGGTTCGGGGATGCGTCAGGCAACACAAACGCCACGGAGAACTTCGTCGGCGGCATCCAGTTCGACGACAGCTTTGACGACAATTTCCAGCAGGCCAGCGTCACGCTCGCGGTACCGGCCGGCTCGAGCACGCTGGTCGAAATCGACTGGCGCTACAATGTCCGATTTGCTGATCCGAACACCACCTTCATCGGGTACGGTGACCTGTTCCAGGTGGACGCCGTGCCCGAACCGGCGTCGCTGACGCTGCTCGGCCTCGGCGGCCTGGCGATGGTCGCCC
>CAYFQS010000029.1:1315-17759 GCA_964345245.1 uncultured Planctomycetaceae bacterium
GCGGCGATCCTGATCGGCCCGGACACCGGCAACGGCGATTTCTCCGACGGCGCGAACGACTGGAAAGTCGGGAAGACCGGCGACAGTGACAACGTGACCACCAGCTTCGCGAACGGTGAGTTCACGGCTACCTTCGATACGACGGCGAAAGCATTGGTCAAGCTTGAATCCAACGCCGACACAAACTATGTCGAGCATCTGGAGGTCGCCGTGGCCCCGGGCGCGCCCCTCCTGATCGCGGCCTCGATCGACGTGACCTTGTCCCAGACCTACAGCGGCGGACTTGGGCAAAACCAGGCAACGCTTCAATTGACCTACGAAAAAACCGGGGGCGGCGTCACCGATCTGCGATACAGCAGTCCGAAGTTCACCACCGACACCACGGAAACACAGACGCTCACGTGGGAAATCGACGAGACGGTGCCCGCGGATTTCGCCAGTTGGCAAACCCTCTTATCCAACGCCAAAGTCGTCTTTGAGCCCAAAGACAGCTACAGCGGGACGTTGACGCTCGACAACTTCTCGGTGAGCGAAATCCCCGAACCGGCGTCGCTGACGCTGCTCGGCCTCGGCGGCCTGGCGATGGTCGCCCGCCGACGACGGTAAGATCGGTGACGCCGCCGCGGCCCGGACACGCCGGGCCGCACGCTCCCGCGCAACCGCGGAGAGCTGCATCATGCGACGATCAAGACCCCGACGTTCGGCCTTTGCGCTGATCGAACTGCCCTTCGGCAAGCTCAGGGCAACTCGACGAGCTTTTACGCTCATCGAGTTGCTCGTGGTAGTGTCGATCATCGCCCTGCTCGTCGCGCTGCTGTTGCCGGCCCTGAACCGGGCCCGGGACGCGGCCCTGAGCGTCAAGTGCCTGTCGAATCAGCGCCAGATCGGTCTGGCCATCCAATACTTCGCCGAGGAACACGACGGCTTTGCCCCCGGGGCCGGCGAAGGCGGCACCAGCATCGGCCAGTACATCGACGAATCCGATTACGGCTCGGAGCCCGAGAGCGTCCTGCTCCGCCGGGAGTATGTGACCGATCGGGTCATCTTCCGCGAGCCGCAGTATGCCGGCAGCCGACCCATCGCGCCCTCCGGCTGGGCCGGCAGCGACCGGCTGTTCCATTATCGCTATTCCCGCAGCTTCGTGGGTGACTCGCCGCACCCCTCGCGGGAAGACGTGGGCGTGCTGACCACCGGCTTCGGCGACGTCGATCCGGTCAAGATCACCGAGCCGCGGACCCCGCCCGCCGACACGCTGCTCATGCTCGACGGCGTGCACTTCGTCGACTGGGGCCACATCTCGCCGATCGGCGTGAGGCCCGGCGTGCCCAGCCCCGCGGACCAGGGCGTGCCCGGCGGGTACGACGCCTGGGTTCAGGGCAGCGCCTCGCATAACGATCACCGCCAGGCCGCCGCGTTGATGGTCGACGGCCACGCCGCGATGCGCCACGTCTATAAGCAGAAGCTGGACGACCTGACGCTGATGTCGATCTGGCGCGGGCGTGTGTTATCCTACACATGGAAGTGAACGAAGCGGTCACACAGCACGCGCCCGGATCGAACGGAAGCAATCATGCATCAGGACGGTGGCATCGGACAGACACACGCCCCCGAGTGGCGCGCGGCGGATCATCCCGACTCGAGTCGACGGCTGGAGCTGCTGACCTGCAGTGAAGCGCACAACTACCCGCTTTACTATTTCGTGACCTCCTTCACCGGCGACGGCCGGTACATGGTCTTCCACTCCGAGCGCAGCGGTTGGGTGCAGCTTCATCGCCTGGACATGCAGACCGGCGAGATCGTGCAGTTGACCGACGGGCGTACGTACGATTCCGGCTGGGGCATCTGGTGTGAGTGGCATCTGCGGGGCATCTACAACCATCTCAGCGCCGTGAATCCGGTACGTGACGAGGCGTACTACTTCCAGGACGAGGAGATTCGCTGTGCCGACGTGGCGACGATCGAGAACCGCCGGGTGGCGACGCTGCCGTCGGGCCGAATGCCGATCGGCCAGAGCGCCTTCTCGCCCGACGGACGGCACTTCGCCTTTCTCCACGCCGACGCCGAACGGATGACCCGCACCCTGCGCGACACGGAGGCACTGGCGAACATGGACCAGCACCGGCGGCCGGCCCGGCGGGACACGCGCAAGCTCATGGGCGGCACGGTGCTCGGCGTGATCGACACCGAGACCGGCGCCTGCCGGCAGGTTCGCGCCTGGGACTACCACATTCACCACGTCGTCTTCGCCGACGACGAGACGATGCTGCTCAACCATCCGGAGCACCACCACGGGATGCTGCTCGTGCCGTTGAGCGGCGAGTCGGAGCGTGAACTGCGGCCGCCCGACGCCGCGGGAGCGATGGGGCCGAGCTGTCACCAGGTCATCACCGAGCGAGGCGTGTTCTACGAGGCGAACCATCGGACCGACGCCGGGCACGAGGTGTACGTGGGCCTGGCCGACCACCGCAGCGGTGAGTTCGCGGACGTGCGGCTGGGAGGACTGGGCTACGTGCACACGGGCTGGGATCCCGCGGGCCGATTTCTGTTCTTCGAAAGTCGTCAGCGGTCGCCCGAGCCGCGGCACCTGCTGATCGCCCTGCGATTCGCCCACGACCCCGAGCGGCGACAGGTCGAAACACTCCACCACTTGCGGAGCTGCGGAGACGGCGGACAGCGTTTTCACGCGCACCCGTTGCTCAGTCCGGACCGCCGGTGGATGGTTTTCACCGACCTCGCGGAGAACGGCTACCTGCAGGTTCAGCGCCTCGATGTCTCGGACTTGGTTGACCGGCCCGAGTACGGCTTCGAATCACACCACCGGCAGGCGCCCTGAGACCACCACGGCGGCGTCGAGCCCGACCGATTCAGCGTCGACGCATGAATGCGTCAAATGCATTTTCAGCCGAAAGGAGACCGCCCGTGACTCAAGTGAACGATGCTCTGACAACGAGCGGCGAGAAGCCGCAATGCACCCCGGAACCGGACGCAGGCCGGGGCAAGCCCGGCGGCAGCCGCCGGACGTTTCTTAAGGCGGCGTCGGCGGGCGCGGCCGGCGCCGGGGCGGCGGGCCTAGGCGCCGCGCGATCGCATGCGGCCACAACCCACCTGGCGCCCGGCGGCGACCTCGCGGCGGCGGCCAGGGCCCTCGGCGAAGCCGGCGGCGGACTCCTCCAACTCGGCCCCGGCGGGTACATCGTCAACGACCTGGTCGTGCCCATGGACGTGATGATCCAGGGCGTGGGATTTCGCACCCAGATCAAGTCGGCCTGGAACACCAACGCCCGGGTGCTCGGCCTCGCCGGCGGCAGAACGACGCAGTTGCGCGACCTCTGCGTCCTCGCCGGCAATCCCGCCTACACGGCCAGCGTGATTGAAATCCGCGCTTCCGAGGCGTGGTTCCCCGGCGGCGTCCGCTACATCGACAACGTCGTGGTCGACCTCGAGTCGAGTCTGGAGAACCGCGGGCGGTGCATCGCCCTCGTGGATGACGACGGCAGCGGGATCAGTTGGTTCAAGATGGCCGATTCCCTGCTCCGCTTCGCCGGCGACACGGCGATCCTGATGCAGGTCAACGACGGCTGGATCAACGGCAACGCGTTCAAGGACGTCGCGGTGCAGGACGGCCGATGCGTCCTGCGGCAGGAGGCCGGCAACAAGCCGTGCGACGGGAACATCTTTCGTCTCTACTCGAACGCCGAGGACGAAATGCGCGTGTTCATGGTCGCGGCGGGATCGAACAACCGCTACCACCTCCAGACCTACGACATGGGCCATATCCAGCATAACCCGATCCTCGAGAACACCGGCAGCGGGCAGTATTTCATCTTCGAATCGGGCGACGATCGCCGGCGGGACCGAATCCGGGATACCGGCACCGACAATCATTACATCAACGACGACGGCGAGGAGTTGACCGCCGCCGGCGGGTTCGGCATCCCCTGGTGGCTGGAGCGCAGCGGCGAAGGAACGCTCGATTCCTGGGATCGACTGACCCGGCTGCGGGTCTCGGATATCGCGGGCGAGCACTTCACGCTTCAATCCCTCGCGCCCCAGTCGCCGGTGAGCGCGCCCTGGTTCGACGCCGGGTTGCTGATGAAGAACTGCAAGACCACGGGGCTGTACCGATTCGGGCTCGTCGACATGCGGGAGGGCGATTTCGAAGCCGCCATCGTCGCCGACCCCACCGATCAGCTTGGCTCCGGGATCACCGATCATTTCATTGTCGTGCACCGCAACCGCAAGCGCGACATCGACGAGGTGCGTGATTCCGGCCTGCCGCTGGATGAGGCGTATCACCACTTCGGCGTGCACCTGTCCCACCGCCGAATCGACTGGATCGTGGATGGAACACTGCTTCACGAAGTGACCGACGCATCGCCCGGCGCGGCCGGACCGATGATGCAGGTGAGAAGCGTCGGCCGCCCCGCGGAGATGCAGCTCATCGGCAAGTGCCGGTTCCGCTTCTACCCCCGAGGCCCGTACAACCCGGCGAACTACCCGTGACGCGGCGCGTTCAGCGCGGCCGACGCCTCCGCCGACTCGACCGCCACGGGCGGCGGTTCTTGTGCGGCGAGGACGGGGCGCCGTTCGACCCGGAGCAACACTCGACCCGCGAAAAAGGAGACCTCTCATGACCTGCCGCCCTCACCTGCCCCTTGCCTGTCTGATGATGCTTGGCGGCTGCGCCGCGCTCGGGAGTTCACCCGACGCCCTGCCGCCGACCCCCGAAATCGCGGCGCCCCATGCCTCGACGACCCCGTTGATGACCGCGGCCGCGGACGATCCGGCGTGGTCGGCGGGGACGGAAATCGACCATCTGCCGCTGTCGGTCGGCCGGTACCGGAAAGGTGAGGCGGCCGTGCCCACCCGCGTCCTCCTGTTGTGGGATGCCGACTGGCTCTACGTGCGCTTCATCTGCCGGGACGATGATCTCTACGCCCCCCACGGCTCGACGCGCGACGCGCACCACCACGAAGGCGACGTGGTCGAAGTCTTCCTCGATCCCGTCGGCGACGCGCGACAGTGGTACGAGATTCAGCTCAGCCCCGCCGGCGGCGTGCTCGACCAGGTCACGCTCATGACCGACGAGCCGAAGTCCGGCCCGAAGGGCATCCTCGACGGCCCGAGCCATCGGGAAATGTGGGCCTTCCCGGCCTACGACATGTCGGACCTTCGCACCGCCGCGGCCGAGACCGGCCGGGGGTGGATCGCGGACATCGCCATTCCGGCCGAGGCGATCTGCCGACGCATGCCCGGCCGCCAGCTCGAGCCGATGTCGATGCGGGCCAACTTCATCCGCTACGAGCGTCAGCGGCACGAGGACGGCTCGTCGACCTGGCTGCCGATGAACTGGTCGCCCGTGGTCAAGGGCAATCCCCACCGCTCCCCGCACCGGATGGGCCGCCTCGATCTCGCTCCCGCGGCGGCCGGGCAGTGAGACCGCGCAAACGCGCCTTCGCCGCCTTGCGGGGTCCTGGAAGTCCGGCGCGCCCGGTTCAGCGCGCCGCCTCGAAATGCAGCGTGTTCCAGCCCTGGGGCTGGAGCGCGGCTTCCGTGGGGATGTCCGCGACCATGGTCGACACTCGCTTGCTCCAGTAATAGCGCGCGGTCGCCTCGGCGCCGTTGCCCGTGATCACGCCGAGGTTCGCGATGGTTTCCATTCCCGGCTTCACCTTCAGCCCGATCACGTCGAGCGGAACGGCGACTTCGAAACTGCCGCCCTGCCGGGCGAGGCGCACGCGGTCGGAGACGTCGCGGACGCTGTCGAAGTGCACTTCGCCCACGGGCGAATCGTAGTGCCGGCCGGGGCCCGGCCCGCCGACCTGCTGATACCGGACGGCGAGAACGGGTCCGCGGCGCGGCTCGCCCTTGCGGGTGATGAAGATTCGCACGTCACCCTCCGCGGCGGTGTCGGTCTGCAGCCGCTTGCGGAACCCCGGCTGCTCGATCGAGGGGTCGGTGCGGAGCATGAGGTCGAGCCCGCCACCGGTGACGAAGGCGAAGTCCGCGCCCTCGGCGACATCGTTGTTCAACAGGTTCGGCTCGCCGGTGCGCCAGGCGGCGTAGAGCACGTCGCCGGACACGCGGACCGCGGCTTCGTAGCCCCGTTGCCGATTGAGGGTGACCCAGTCGGCGTCCGTCCACTCCTCGAGTGAGCCATCGAGTGTCGGCGGCTCCGGGGAGATCGTCGCGACCGCCGTCGGTTGCACTTCGGGATGCTCGGGCTCGATCTTCACCTCGTCTTTGCCGGCGATTATCTCAGCGGTGAGAGTGACCGGCCACGGGCCGATCCGCTCGACCGTGTCCAGCCCGATCACCTCGAAGAGGTTGCTACTCGGGTGGCCGGCGATGAGATAGACCGTCCCATCGGCCATCTGGTCGACCGCGGGCCAGAAGTGCTCCTCGCCGAAGGTCACGTCGTCGACGATCATGCCGCGCCGGGCCTCGGGGGCGCTCATGCGGGGCACCACGCGGGCGTCGCCGAGCAGTTCGGTGACGTAGAGCCCATCGGTGGTGACCACGGGAATCTGGCCGTGATAGCCGTTGAGAGCGAACATGGGCCCGCCCTGGCCGGCGGGGGTGACCGGGAAGCCGATGTTGCGGCGCGGCTCGGCGAGTTGACCGGTCTGCTGGGGCCGGGCGTTGTTGACGCCGTTGATCTTCCACACCAGCTCGCCGTCCTTGTACCCGCGGGCCACGCGCGCCTGGCTGTGGCCCCCCGAGGCAAAGATGAAGAATCCACCCGGGCCGGGCACGATATTGCTGAGATGTTCGTTGCGGGCAGCCGCGGCCTCCCACGCGTCGAGGTCCCACACCGGTACGCCCCGGTCGGTGAACGTGGGCGCGGGGATCTGCACGCCGGACGTGGTCGCGATGGCGAGATCGCGGTCGAAGGTCACCCCGCACTGCGTACGCTTCATACCGTCGCCGCTGAAACTGACGCCCTGCACTTCGTCGGCCTGGGGTTTGCCGTCGAGATTCAGATCGGACCACACGGCAAACTGCGACTTCCAGTGCGCATCGCCCCAACCCGCCTCAAGCTTGGCTTTCAGCTCGGGATCCTGTTCCATGTACTGATCGAGGAATCGGCCCTTGATGCCCTTGCGGCTGGCGGCGCCGACGCGGGCGACGCACTGCACGGTCGCCGTCTCTTCGTCGTAGAGGTAGACCGCGGCGTCCTGGGCGAGGAAGTACGCCGGGCCGTAGAAGTTGTCCGTCATATACATCCGCCCGCCGCGATAGATGGGGCTGTCCGGACAGCGGGCCATGTTGTAGTCGGTGTGCCAGTAGATGGACCGGGGTCGGGAGATGTTGGTCTCGGGATCGATGACGAACTCGACGCCCTGCATGCCGCTGGAGTAAAAGAAGCGGTCGGGGTTCTTCGGATCGAGGTGGCCGCCGCCGCCGTACTTCGGTGGGCCGTAGTAGGCCCGCTGGAATTCGCCGGTGGCGGCGTCCCAGACGCTGATCCGCTTGGGTGCGTAGTTGAGCTCGGCGACCCAGAGCTTGCCCTCCTGGTCGACCGCGAGCCCCGCGGGGTGCCACATCTTCCGCTCGTCGTAACGGCCGTGCTGAATCTGGTCGGAGGGCTTACCGATGGCCCGGAGCATGCGGCCGCGCGGGCTGAACACCTTGACCTGTTGGCTGTCGCCCCAGTCCGCGACGTAGAGATTGCCGTCGCCGTCGAGGGTGATGCGGCGCGGATCGACGAGGTTGCCGTCCACCACGATGGCGACCTGCTCACCGAGTTGCCCCTTTTCGAAATCGGGCCGGTCGTAGCGAACGACCTGTTTTCCGTCGATGACATACAAGCGGCCCTGCTCGTCCATGGTCATGCCGCGCGGATCGTCCAGCCGCACCGCACCAAGGTTCTGCTTGCCCTTGCGGAAGTAGATATGTCGGTCGGCGGGCGGGTGGTACGCGATGACGCCGTTCCACACGGCGAGGCCCGTCTTGGTCAGTTCCCAGCGGCGTTGTTCGGTGAAGTTGTCGGTGTCGACCTGGTGGCTGTGGAGCTTCTGCTTCCCGTACCAGTTGTCCGGGTCGTTGGGCAGGCCGTACAACTCGAACGGTCCGCGGTTGAACACGCCTGCGTACATGTAATAATCGCTGTCGGGCTCGGGCCCGCGATCGATGGCCATGACGCACGGTCCGCGCCAACCGACAAAGCGCGATCCGAACAGCTTCTCGCCGGTCGTGTCGAGCCACATGATGCAGTGGCCGGCCTCAGCGACCGAGGCGGTCATCACCACCTGCGGCCGCGGATCGGCGGGCGTGCCCGCAGGCAGGAACATCGCGGACTGCGGCGGGGTGTGATCGGCCAGCCAGCCGCCATCGCCCGCCCCCGTCTTCCACGGCGGGGTGCCGGGGCTCTGCGCCGACGCCCGATACCGCAGCTTCACATCGTCATGCACGATCCCGCGGGCGCGATACGTCCCCGGCTCGGCGAGGTGGCGGCGGACTTCGAAGTTCTCCTCCCGGCCCTGCTTGTCGCCCACGTCATAGCCATCCCAGTAGATCGTGTGATCGCCGGCCTCGAAGAACGTGTCGTTGATCAGGTTGTTGATTCGTCGGCCCTGCTCGTCCTCGATCACGAGCGTCACGTAGCCCGGCCGATCGAGGGTGAAGCCAACCGGCACGCCGGCCGGCGGCTCGGCGCCGCCTGCGGTCGTGAACAGCAGGAGCGTTGAGAGCAAACCGGTCATCACTTGTCGCAGCATGTTCATCAAGTTTCCCTTGTTGCAGGAGTGCGGGACGGAGCCCGTTCATTGAAAACCAGCGGTGCGATCGATTCGAACAGCGGGCCGTGGATGCTTGCCACAGAGTTACTCCTTCTCCGCGGCGAACTCCAGTTCGTTGGCCCAGCTCCTTGTCCAGTCGACACTGAACGCGTGGCTGTTGCTCCTGGAGACGCTGCGCCCGGCGGCGAGTTCCATCAGGCCCCCGCCGCCGTTGTCGTTCACGCGATAGGAGAACTTGATGGTCTGACCGGCGTCGAGGCGCTGCTTGACTTTCGGCAGTTCCGACCAGGGAATCGCGCATTCCACGATGCGGGTGCCGCCTTCATGCACGGTTTCGAGCTTGCCTTTCTGGACCGGCCCGTCGTACGGACTGGCCGGCTGGCGCGGGTAGAAGTGCTTGGTGGGCATGCCCGGCACAAGCAGCCGCCAGATCTCCGTGCCCCCGCCGTACTCCTCCGCCACCTTGTTCAGCGCGTACTCGTAGTCCGTGCAGTGATAGCCGGTGTACCGGGGCATGGTGCCCGGCGGGGAGGCGATGCGCGGCCCCTCGCCGACCGGGACGACGTTGAAGGCGATCTGCACGTTGTCGCGCTTCGGGTAGTTGCCCGACGGCAGAATCGGGAACTTGCGGTAGGTGTACTGCCGCACGCCGTCCGGCCACTTCAGGGCTTCGGTTTCCTTGATGTCCAGCAGCTTCACGCGATCGGTCGCGCCGCCCTTGCTGCCGTCCGGGAGCATGTACGCGACGCTGCCGTACTTGCCCGGCCAGTCGCCTTCCGTCTCATAGTCCGGGCCGAGGTACGCCGCGCCCGGGGTTTCGGTCACGGCGGCCTGGTCGGCGGGGACCGCGTCGATGAACAACCCCGAAATCTGGCCTCGAATCCAGTTGGACGGGAATTCGATGCGCACGTCTCCGCGCACTTCGAACACGAAGTAGCTGTCGATCCCCGCCCCGCGGCAGGGTGGCTTGAGCAGAACCTTGCCTGTTTCCGGATCGACGATCCGGGGCTGCATCCAGGGGCGGGGCGCGTACTGCCCCTTCCAGTGCAGGTAGTAGATCGCCACCCGCCAGCTTTCGTCCTCGGGCACGTGAATGTCGAAACCGACCGCCTGGGAGACCGCCTTCCAGCCAATGCGCAGATGCTCGCTGCTGTTCGGCCCCTTACGCGGTAAGAACCCTTCATCCAGTCGCCGCGGTGCGTGGCGCGTGCTTGCCGCCAGCGTCTCGCCGGACTTCAGCTTGTAGGACACCTTCGGATAGAAGTACTCATCGTCGTCGCGCGTCTCGAAACGCAGCGTGCCGTCGCACGCTGTGCCGTCAGCGATTTTCGCGGCGAAATAGAAGTTGTCTTCGTCGTAGGCCAGGTATCCGCTCGCCACGCCCGCGCTCACCTTCTCGTCGAAGTCCACGAAGGGGAACCACGCGGCTTCGGTCATCGTCGGCTCGGCCGACTGGTCGCTGACCACGGGCTGCGCGACGGCGCCGCGCCAGTCGTCCAGCTTGCCGTCCACGGTGATTGTGCGGTGATGGATCACGTTGACGCGCATGTCCTCGCGGTGCACCGCGATCTCCCCGTCAGCCGCGTCGAACCGCAGCGACAGGGGATACGTGTTGTCCGCCCTCGCCTCACCACCGGTGACCTGGAGGTTGACCATCTTCGTTTCGTGCGGCTCGAAGCTCAGTCGCCGGGGGTATTCGATCTCGAGGTCGCCGAGCGTCGCGGTCAATCCCCCCTCGATCGGCCGGTTGTAGATGTTGGTCATCTTCACCCTCAGCCGCGGCTTGGTCTCGATCCGGGCGAGCATGTCATGGGGAATCATCTCCAGCGGCTCGAAACCATCGATGTGGGCGGCGCGAACCGCTTCGACGAGGCGATCGAAACTGCCTTTCGATCCGTCGGTCCGGAAAAAGAATCCCTGATGGTTCAGCGGGATCACGAACTCGCCGTCGGTCGGGTCGACGGGGTTGCCGTAGAAGTCGTAGAGCCGGAAACTGTCCCCGGCGTCGATGACCATGCGGCCCCCGGATCGGGCGTGCGTCGCGGCGAGCTGCTGCTCGAGTTCGGCGCGGCGTTCGCCCGCGCCTTCGGGCAGGGCCTGCAACTGCGCTCGCCAGTCCGCTTTCTGACGAATCTCCGCCAGACTCCGCACCGTACGGAACAGCAACTGCTCGTGCTGGAACGTGTCTCCTATGTCACCGGTGATCACGATCGAGCCCTCGTCCGGTTCGCCCTCGGGGCCATCGAACACGAACACCCACGGCAGGCCCTTCCTGAAGAGGATTTCGCGGAAATCACGGCGGGCGAGGAAGTGATGCGCCGCGGCGTAGGCGGCGGCGGTAGACCACGCGCCGGTCGAGTTGTGAATGTTGCCCGAGAAGATGCCCATTGTGCGGTCGTAGCCGGCCGACCGCATCGCCGCCAGCGCGATCCCGATCCGGTCGTCCGTATTGGCGATCCAGCTCTCGGTGTCCCAGATTTTCACCCGCCCGGTCGAGCTACTGCGGTTGATCCACTGCTTGTACGTTGAGGGCGCGTTCAGCCCGTGATAGTGCACGGTGCACGCATCGAGGTACTTCAGGTATTCATCGCTGCCGTCGGGAAACAGCTTGTCGATGGTGTTGGAACCCGAATCGCAGCCGGTGGCCAGGACCTCGACGCCGTGCTCCGCGCGAGCCCGCCGCACGCCCTCGGCCATCGCCTTGTAGAGCGAGCGGAAGCGGATCATGTCCGCGCCCCAGCCGGAGATCGACAGCCCTTCCCACGGCTCGTTCCACAGGGAGAACGACGTGACCGGCCCCTTCGGCCAGCCCCACCGCCGACTCACCTCGTAGCACCAGTCGGCGAAGTCGTCGTCGTAGGACGGCAGCCACGCGCGGTCGTCCTTGCCCTTCTTCATGATGCCTTCTTCGGTCAGGTGCGGGCGCGACTGGCCGAGGGGCTGCGGCGCCGGGCTCGCGCCCGGCATGAGCATGACCGTCACGTTGGCCTCGTGCAGCTTCTTCAACCGTTCACCCAGGGCGGCCATCTCCTGTTCGTAGTCATCGCGGTCGGATCGGATGTAGCTGCTGCCCATGCGGATCGCCTGCACGCCGAGCCGGCGGAGGATCGTCGGATCCTTGATATCCAGCGAGAAAGCCGGATACTGCTGCGGTTCGGTCTCAACCTGCACCGATCGCGCCAGCGTCGCCGCCACGCGCCGGCCGTGGCCGGCCAGCTCCACGATGAACGCATACCCGCCGAACGTCCCCGGCAGTTCCGGGTGGTAGTCGATGCGGGTCGTCTCGCCGGCCTCGAGGTCGACCTCGATCGACTTGCCGGCCACGTCCTCGAAACGCACCAGTTCCGGCAGCCAGATGTTCCCCGCAATGCCCTTCGTGCCATAGCGGATCACGTGGATGCGGCCCTGGGTGTTGATCACCCGATCGAGGTTGTTGCGGATGGCGAAGGTCAACCTCGGCTGCTCGCCCGGCCAGAGAATCTTCCCCGGCACGTCGCATTCGACCAGGTTCGCCTCGAAGGGATACCCGCGCTGACTCAGTTCGACGTCGAAGACCTCTTCGAAGGCCTGCATCGCCTCGCCGGTCTTCATCTGGGCTGCCGCCGGGTTGGCGGCGAGCCCGAAGACACCGAGAGCCAGCAGGCCGAGAATCAGACGCGAGGCGAACGGAAAACAGTAGCTCAACATCGTGTGGCTCCGTTTGAGTTGATCGTGTTCTTCAGGCAGTCCACATCGCGGCGATCGCCTCGCCGGGCTCCAGCGTCACCTTGCCGTCAGCGAGTGCGGCGATGTCCCGGCTCATCCCGGTCAGGTCCACGGGTGAGGCGTCGGCGACCGCATCGCGCGTTTCGCGGTCGGCAAAGGTCACGCCGAGCGTTCTGGACTGCTCGCTGAGATTGACGATGACGGCCAGGCGCTCGCCGGATTCGGCGACGCGCACGAACGCCGGACACGCCCCGTCGTCGGTTCGCATGAGGTCGCAGTCCACGCCGGCCGGGGCGAGCCAGGGGTTGGTTTCGCGGAATGCGTTGAGCTCGCGCAGGGCGTCGCGAAACTCGCGGAACGCCGGATCGGGCCCCGGCAGCGGCTTGTCGCCCTGTTCGTGGTCCTTGCCCATCCGGGCCGCGGGGTCCTGCCCCGGCAACTCGGCATCGGGGTCCAGGCGCGCGTCCAGCATCTTCAGGTTCCAGATGTTGCCGGACAGCAACATCAGCCGCAGCAGTCCGAGTTGACCGCGGGGCGATGCCTCCTTCTGATCGAGCGGCGAGCGGAGACTCGCGTTGCCGGGCGTCTGCGGCGGCCAGGCGCGCACGACCGACTCGAAGTGTTCGTTAAACCGCTCGACCGGGCGTCGTGGATAGTCCGGCTGGAGGAATGCACGCGGCACGTCGCGCCATCGATCCTGACGGCGCATCGGCGGCTCGGGCTGTTGCAGATGTAGCACGGGGCCGTTCATCCAGTAGCTCGCCGGCGCCATGGACACGTCGCCGCCTTCCGGCTTGATAAGGAACTCACGCAGGCCGCGGGCGTCGAGTTCTTCGCGTAACCGGCGCAGCGCCCGGATCATGCCGTCCTGCACCTCGCCGGGGAACGTGCCGTGGAACTCATCCGACGGCCGGGCGATCACGCCATCGAAGAATACGCCGTCGAACCCGAGTTCCGCGGCCCGGAGGGTCACGCCCAGCCAGTAACGGTGGTAGTCCTCGTTAATCGGATTCGAGTCGTACAGCCAGGGCTCACCGTCCGGATCGCCCCACGAGCCGAGGATATTCCCGTCTTTGTCCCGGCAGAACCACTGCGGGCAATGCTCCAGGGCCGGGCTCCGCCGGGCGGCACCGGTGGTCGGCGTCCAGAGGAAGCATCGCATGCCGAGATCGCGATGCATCTGAACGTGGTCTCGGACGGTTTGTTCCGTGGCCCCGTGCTCTTCATCGAGGTCCAGGCCGTCAGCGTGGGGCGCGATGGCGCACAGGCGATCGTCGGTCCGCTTCCAGAGCCAGCCCCAGCCGATCGTCGCGTTGAAGCCGTGGGCCTTGCCCCACTCCAGGTAACGGCGCCATCGCTCGTCGCCGATCGGGAACAGCCGCGGCGGAAACGACAGCGCCCGCAGTTGCCACGCCCAGTCAGGCGCCTTGGCCGACGCGAAGCCGAACCGCGGCGGCACCTCTTCGGCGAATCGACTGAAGCTTTGCCGCCAGTTATCCGCCGTCCGCAGCAACACCGGGCCCAGCTCGTGTCGTTGCCGCGGCTCCAGCTTGCGGTTGACGAAGCTGTGCACCGCGAGATCGCCCGCCGCCTTGACGATGAACGATGCGTAGGTATTCAACCACGCGGCGCACCAAAGCCGCGGCTCGCCCGGCTCATCGCCGCCGAGCAGGATCAGCGGCTGCACCAGCCCCATCGGCAGCAATAACTGCCGCATGTCGGTCTCCGGAATCTCCGCCACCGGGCCGTCGGTCGCCATCTTGCCCTTGTACGTGGGCGGCGTGCGCCAATGGCGTGGCGGCTCGCCGGCGATCTTCACCTCCTGCAGTTCCAGCCGCACCACCATCAGGCGCTGCAATGCGTCCGAGGCATTCGTGATCACCGGTTCGATCCGCAGTTCCTCGCCGTCGACGCGGCAGTGCAGTTCGGCCTCGAAGTCGCCCGCGGCATGCCGGAAGACCAGTTGTTCCACGTCCCCCGCCTCTCCGGTCGCGGCCCACCCCTCGATCCCCGCCGCATCGTCGAAAAGCACGATATCCTCGCGCTGTCGCTCGGCGGCGTGTCCGATCCGGTCGTCGAACGGGAACGGGTGCATGTTGTTCATGTGGTCGACGTAAAACGCCAGGCGAAGGCGCAGCTTCGCGTCGATGCTGTGCTCCCCCTTCGCCAGCCGCAAGGCCAGGCCTTCTGCGTCGATGCCGCACTCGAGGCGTTCGGCCCCGGCGCTCAGCGCCCAGCGGCGAACATCAGTGGACGGGTCAGCGGTCGTTGTCTCGCGGTGGTTCATTGTCGACTTTCTTGAATGTCGGTTGAGCGGTGTGTGAGACCAGGTACAGGTCTCGATCAGTTTCGCACCGCCATGGAAGGAATCGCACACAGGCAAGCGTCTTGGGTGTATATTCAGCGACGCCCCAGTAGTGTACCATAAGCGCACCGATTCCCGCAACCGGTCACATAAAGTCGGCTTACTTTGAATTAAGGCGACGGAAAATTTGGTTTTTCCTTGACGGATCTCGACCCTGTGGTATATTACACATGAGTCGATGTACCACTCTATTGATGGGCGAAACGCCATGTCTGCCTCGGACGAGACGAACACCGCGACCTTTGTGGAGGATCGCACCGCGCAACCGCCGCGGGTTGAGGTCATGCGCCACGTGCGGGACCTGCTGCGGCGGGGGGCGGTGAAGCCGGGCGAGCCGATCCCATCCGAGCGATCGCTGGCGCGCGAGCTGAAGGTCCACCGGGCGACGGTCCGCCGGGCCCTCGCGGTGCTCGAAGAGGAAGGGCTGTTCCGCACCCGGGCGAACGGCGAGAAGGTGGTGCGAGGCGAGATCGAGGCCGCCCGCGGAGCGATCGGCACGGCCGTGGCCGTGTTCATGCCCGATATCACGGACCCCGAGCGGGCCCGCCGGCACACCCAGTCCGGCTGGGCCGAGGTGATCGGCCAGGGGGCGATCGCCGCCTTGCGCCGCTCCGGCGGCCCGGCGATGATCCTGCCCCCGGACCAGCTCGACCGGCCGACCTTCGACCAGTTCCGCATCGCCCCGCCGGCGGGCGTCATCGTCGCCGATCTGATCCGCGAGCAGGCGTTGCTCGATCGCTTTGCCGAGACTGCCGGCGATCTGCCCTGCCCGGTGGTGGTCTACGGCGGGCACCCGCGCTGGGCCGGGGTTGACCGCATTGCCTCGGATCACGCCCATGGCTGCGCCGGGCTGTACGATTTCCTCTGGCGGCGAGGCCGGCGGCGAATCCTCCTGCTCATGCCCGCCACGGCCCACGACACGCGCTACTGGATCGAGCAACGCATCGCGGGATACGAGCAGGCCACGCTCGATCACGGCAGCGCCTACCAGCGCATTGTCCATCTGCCGCCGGGGGCACACTCGAGCTGGCGCCCGGACGGTTTTGAGCAGGCGGCCCGCTTCATGCTCGGCCATCTCGCCGAGCATCTGACCGGCCCCGAACCGGCTGACGCGATCATGTGCGCCTCCGACGGCAACGTCTTCGCCGTCGCCGCCGCATGCCGGCTGCTGCGTCGCGAGCCCGACCGCGACATCGAGATCGTCGGATACGACAACTACTGGCGGGACGCCGTCGAACAGAAGCACGACCCGTATCGACCGCCCGCCACGGTGGACAAGCGCAACGAGACGATCGGGGCCGAGATGGTGCGGCTGCTTCAGCAGCGCATGGCAGGCCGACTCGACCCCGACCCCCAGGTGCGAATCGTGGAGCCGCAACTCGTCGTTACGGACCAACCTGACCGGAAAGGAGGAAGCTGATGGCCGAATACTGACACGATGTCCTCAGAAGGCAATGACCACGCATCACAGGCGCCAAAACACGGTAAGGAGTGACTTTGGAGACAGAAACCTCAACATCGCGAACATCAACCATTCACAGAACTTCACAAATCAGCACCAGAGAAAGGGATTACCCCATGACACGTTTCACCATTACGTTTATCGCACTCATCGCCATCATCACTTTGGCCG
>CAYFQS010000030.1:0-17603 GCA_964345245.1 uncultured Planctomycetaceae bacterium
GTAAGCCGGTTACGGCCGAAAAAACCGACCCGCCGGTCCCCGGATCCCGGACCCCAGCGCCGGCGGCACGCAGGACGCCACGCGCCCGCGCAGCACCGCCGACGCGGGCCAGCCGGGCAGATCGACGACCGTGTGCCACCGGCACCGGCCCCCCGCCCGGGCCGAAGAAGCTCGGGACGAAGAAGCTCCGGCGGAGGGGGGGCCGGAAGAGGCCGACCCCGCCTCCGAACCCCCCGAGGCGTTCGATCAGCCGCTGGTGACCGAAGCGGTGCGGGCGATTCTCGAACACGCTCGGAACAGCGAGTTCGCCGGGGGGAATCCGCTCATGCTCGTGCTGGTGACCGACGCCGAGCACCTGATGATCCGCGACGCTCTGGCTGGAGTGGACGACCCGGCCGTCGAGGCCGATATCCTGCGCCGGTCGTACGAGCCGTATCAGACGCTGTTGAACAGAGACGCCATCACCGACCAGCGCGACGGGATCGAGACGTACCTGTTCACCCGTTTCGCCGAGCAGATCGATCCCGAGGCCGACCTGTCGCAGTATCCCGCCATGCCGGTGCTGGCCCTCGGCGTGCGGTCGACCATGGACGGCAGCGAGGCCAAAGAGGCCGGGGACACCGACGAGGCGAGCGAACGGCTCAACCGCGGCCGGGAAGTGCTCAAGGCCCTGCTCGAACGCGAGGCGCTGACCGACGACGTCCGGGCCAAGGGGCTGTATTACCTCGGCCTGGCGTACTACTTCCTCGATCGACCCTTCGACGCGGCGATTTATCTCGTGCAGGCGGCGTCGGAACACGCCGACCGGCCGATCAGCGAGCAGGCGATTCAGTACGGCTACCACCTCGCCCAGGCGGTGTACGAGTCGGCGAGCGACGACCCGCGGGCAGTGCAGCTCTACGAGCAGGCGGCCACCACGCTGCTCAATGAGTTCTCCATGCTTCCGCTGGCGGAGGATCAGCGTTACGCCTTCGCCGCCTTCCTCGCCGAGCAGGACCGCTACGCCGACGCCGTCGAACAGTACGAGCAGGTCGGCGAGGACAGCGAGTTCTACGTCAACGCTCAGTACGAGCGGTTGGTGAGCTTGCACAACCTCTGGCTCACCGCGCCCTCGGATAGTGCCGACGACCTGATCAAGCGGAATCTCATGGCCGCCGACCGGGCCCGGGACGCGATCCGGCAGGCCCGGCGCAACGCGACCGGCGACCGGGCGCGGACGTTCAAACAGATGCTCGGCGACACGCTGGTGATGAAGGCGAGCGTGCTCGTGGAATCGGCCAGGCAGCACGCCGAGGCGTTCGAGCTGCTCGACGGCTTCAACGAGCGATTCAGTGAGTTCCCGCTGTTGATCGCCGAGGCCACGCAGGTGCGGATTCGGGCCAACCAGCAGCTCGGTCGATTCGACGAGGCGCGGGCCCTGATCGATCAGTTCCTCGCGCAGAATCCCGATCAGGCCGGGCCGCTGATCAAGAGCGTGGTCGACTCGATCGACCGTCAGGTGGCGGACCTTCGCCGGCTCGGCAATGCCGAGGAAGCGAAGAAGCTCGCTCAGATCAATCGCGACCTGTCGCTGAAGCTGTTGGAGTGGGCGGAGGATCAGCCCGCCTATGCGGAAGACCCGACGCGGATGATGCCGTTCCGGCTCGGCGCGGCTCGGGCGGCGCTGTCCGCCGGGCGATACGAGGAGGCCGAGCGGCGATTCCAGCAGCTCATGAAGAACAACCCGGAAAACGTCGACGTGATCGCCGGGTTCGCCGAGGCGAAGTATGCCCAGGACAAGCTGCGCGAGGCCGCCCCGCTGTATGACCGGATCATCAAGTTCGGCAAGCGCGGCACGCGGACCTACTGGAACGCGTGGATGCAGCGGTCCCGCATCAGCGACAAGCTGATCGCGGAGATGAAACAGAGCGGCGAGCCGAAGAAGGTCCAGGCCGCCGAAAAAGCGTCCGGTAAGCTGCACACGACCATCCGCCGCCTCGAAGAGACGCAGGACGCGAATCTCGGTGGCGAGCCGTTCAAGAGCGAACTCACCCGCCTCCGCATTAAACACGCCCCGCGGTGAGGCGAAGGAACTGAAGCCGCCGGGAAGCCGGCCGACCGGCCCAGTCAAACCGCGGAGACGCTGAGACCGCGAGGCCTACCGGGGAAACCGGGAGCGAAGACACGACTCGGCCCTCTGCCGCTCACCGCCTCTGCGGTTGTTCAGTCCTTAGCGACTTCTTGCACCGCCCTGCTACCATGTCCCCATGTTTGGTTGTCACTTATCCATTGCCGGCGGATTGCATCACGCGGTGGCCTCGGCGGTTGAGCTGGGCATGGACACGGTGCAGGTGTTCACCAAGAACCAGCGGCAGTGGCGGTCGCCGCGCCTGACCGCCGAGGCCATCGACGTCTGGCGGGCGGCCGTGGCCGAGAGCAAACTCGCCCAGCCGGTCAGTCACGATTCGTACCTGATCAACCTCGCCAGCCCCGCCCCCGCCACGCGGGAGAAATCCGTCGCCCTCTTCCGCACGGAGATCGAAAACTGCGAGTTGCTCGACGTCCCCTGGCTGGTCACGCATCCCGGCGCCCACCTCGGCGCGGGCGAGGAGACGGGGCTTCGCCGCGTGGCCCGGGCCCTGGACCGCGTGCACCGCGATCTGCCCGGCTACCGCACGATCACCTGCCTCGAGATCACCGCCGGGCAGGGCAGCGGGCTCGGCTGGCGCTTCGAACACCTGAAACGGATCATCGATCTCGTCCGGGAGCCCGGCCGTCTCGCCGTCTGCTTCGACACCGCTCACGCCCTCGCCGCGGGTTACGATCTGACCTCGGCCGAAGGGATGAACGCCACGCTCGCCGAGTTCGACGCGGTGATCGGCCTCGATCGGCTGAAGGTGTTCCACCTGAACGACTCGAAGGTCGCCCGCGGCGCCCGCGTCGATCGCCACGAGCACATCGGCTACGGCCACGTCTCGCTCGACGCCTTCCGCGCTCTGCTCCGCAAGCGCCGCTTCCGCCGCGTGCCCAAGATTCTCGAAACCCCGAAGCAAGACGCCGAAGACGGCCGGCCGTGGGACGCGGTGAATCTCGAAACCATCCGTAGATTGGCGGAGTGATCCGCGCCTCAAGCCGGAGCGCAGGGAGGCCGCCGACCGAAGCTCCGGATCGACGGTGAACGACGTGCGTCGAGTATCCGGACCTTCGCTGAAGCTGCGGTCCGGCTTGTTGGCGTTTTCGCGGTGAATCGATACCCTGACGATCTCCCAAGCTGCCGAAAGGACGAAGCGATGGCCGAGTTGGTGATGCCGGTGGAGATGCACGACGAGCTCGTGGCGAAGGCGTTCGAATCCCGCGGGTTCGAGGCGGATGAATCCGCCGCCGCGGCGCGGTTCTGCCGCATCGCCGCGTGGCACGGGATCAAGAGCCACAACGCGATCAAGGCCCTGCACCTCGACGAACTGTTCGGATCGAAGGCCGGCGGATGTCAGCCCGGCGCCGAGATCGAGAAACGGCCATCGCGGTTCAAGGCGGTGCAGACGTGGAACGCCGACCGCAAGCTCGGTCCGGCGGTCGCCTTCGAGGCGATGGACGCGTGCATGCGGCTCGCCGACGAGTTCGGCATCGGCGCCGTCGCGGTGGACAGCGCCTTCCACTATCTCTGGGGCGGGGGGTACGTGATCGAAGCGGCGAAGCGCGGCTACATCGCCTACACCAACTGCACCGCCGCCCTCGCCGAGGTCGTGCCCTTCGGCGGGCGGAAGGCCACGCTCGGCACCAACCCGCATTCCTGGGCTTTCCCCACCACCGACATCGTGGGCTTTCCCATCTGCATCGACTGGGCCACGAGCACCGTGGCGATGGGCCGGGTCCAGCAGTTCGCCCGCGAGGGCAAGCCCCTGCCGCCGAATTGCGCCGTGGACGACGAAGGCAATCCGACGCAGGACCCGGACAAGGTCGCCGCCCTGCTGCCGTTCGGGGCCCACAAGGGGTACGGGCTGTCGCTGATCGACGAGCTGACCGCGGCGTACATCGGCGGGTCGCTGCCCACGCTGCGCAGCCGCTGGGACCGGGGCCCGGCCGACGAAAAGCACACCCCGTGTTTCTTCTTCCAGTGCATTCACCCCGACGCGATGAGCGGCGGCGCCTTCGCCCGCGGCCGGGACCAGGCGGCGAACGTCAAGGCGGTAATCGACGACATCCTCGCGGAGAACGACGACGCGATCCTGCCGGGTCAGATCGAAGCCGACGGCGCCCGGCGCAGCGAGCAGCTCGGCGGGCTGGTATTCACCGAAGCCGAGGTCGACGCCTTCGCCCACATCGCGGACGAAGCCGGCGTCGCGTTCAATCGCGAGGCCCTGCGGCCGGTGTAAAGCCGGCGATGGCATCGTCGGCTTGGCTTCACACCGCCACGAGCGTGACGCCGGCGACGCCGGCGGCGATGCCGATCAGGCGTTGGCGGCTGACGCTCTCGCGGATGATCAGCAGACTGTAGCCGGCGAAGGCGACGATGCAGGTGCCGACCGCCATGGGGAAGGCAATGGAGACCATGTCCGCCGCCCGCAGTTTGTCCATGCCGATGAAGAGAATCTGGTGGCTGCAGATGCCGTTGAAGGTCAGGTAAGCCACGGGCAGCACGGCGGGGCGGTTGAGCCGCGGGCGGCGAATGGCGAGCAGCAGCAGCATCGGACTCGCCCGCCCGATCGCCAGCAGCGGCACTCGCAGGTTGGCCGTGTCCTGCCAGTCATCCCAGTGCGACGGCACGGTCATGCACGTCTGGGCCACCCCGAGCAGCACGAGGGCGAGCAATGCGAAGCCGAGCCACGACACGCGGGTCCGCGGTCGGGCGGCGTCGGGCGCGGCTTGCTCCTTCGCCGCGCCGAGCAGGGAGAGACTGGCGATGACCAGGACGACGCCGAGGCCGCGGTGGATCACGAACGGCTCGCCGAAGATCACGACCCCGGCGAGGAACGGGATCACCAGGGCCGACTGCGAGATCGTCCACACCACGCCGTGGTGCCCCCGTCCCATGCCGAGCTGGACGCAGACGGTGCCGATCGCGACCACGGCCCCGCCGATGATCACGACGGCGGCGAGTCGGGCGATTCGCGGCGGCGGGCCGGCCGCCAACGCGCCGTAGTCCGGCAGGAAGGCCCAGGCGCCGAGGAGGATGAACACGCTGGCCAGCCCGAAGAGTCCGATCGGGTCCACCCCCCGCCTGGCGCCCTGGCTGAGCGCGGCGCCTGCCCCGGCCCAGATCAGGCCGACGAACACCACAAGCAGCAGCCCGGCGAGCACGTCGCCGGATGAATCGCCGGTCGCCGTTTGTGCGAGCAGATGAATCACACTGGCTCGTCGCGGGAAAAACCGGCGACTGTAGAGGTGGCCGCACGGGGTGTCAATCCACCGCCTGGGAAGGCGGCGATGGCATCGCCGGGCCGCGGTGAGCGGGCGCGTGGCGATCGGCGATGCTCGCTCGATCCGAATCCCGGCCATGACCGGGCCTGTCCCACGTCGCCGGATTTCTCGTGCATTGACGTGGGGGGCGCGGGTATAATCCGGACCTGTAAAGGCGGTTTGCGATACACTTCCCGGTTCATGTTGTGAGGTCGGCTATGCAGGACGGCAAAATCGTGATTCTGTGCATCGACGACGAGCAGGACGTGCTCGACGGGCTCGAGATGATGGTCGCCGGGCTCGAGGATGTGGTGTTCTACGGCGCCCTTGACGGTGCGTCGGGGGTCGAGAAGTTTGACGAGGTCAAAGCCGACGTCGTCCTGATCGACCTGATGATGGAGCGCATCGACGCCGGGGTGGGTGCGGCGAAGAAGATTCACCGCCGGGCCCCCCGCGTGCCCATTTATATGCTCACCTCCGTCGGCGAGCAGATGGCGGAGAATCTCAACCCTGCCGAGATCGGTCTCGTCGGCGTCTTTCAGAAGCCGCTCGAACCGGAACATCTCATGCAGGTCGTGCGCCATCGTCGGGAGCAGATGGCCGGCGAGCCCGACCTTTCCGACTGGGACCAGTGGACGTTGCAGTAGGTTGCCCGGGCCACACGTTACGGGGCGGGGCTTGAGCCATGTCACGAACCGCGATCACCAGGGCGAAGCCGATGGGCAGCGAGGAGCACGGGCTGTCGACGGTCATCGAGCGGTTTCTCGATGCCTTCGACCACATGCCGCGCCCCACGGATTTCGCTCGGATGATGGTTGGCGTGGACAGCGCGGTGCGGGAGACGATGGGCACGAGCTTCGCCGCCGTCTACCGGCTCGTGGACGAGACGCAGGAGCTTGAGACGGCGGTGAGTTCCGGGCCGAG
The DNA here is from genome assembly GCA_964345245.1 of uncultured Planctomycetaceae bacterium. GTDB lineage: Bacteria > Planctomycetota > Phycisphaerae > Phycisphaerales > Zrk34 > CAYFQS01. Next base: position 6,301 of record CAYFQS010000030.1, read on the forward strand.
CCCGCGCCTGGTGCGGATACCGCTCCAACGGCGGTCCCTGGCCGGTCGGGCGGTGCTCGACGCCGCCCCGCAGCTCATGAGCCGCGCCGAGACGACGCTCGCCCGCGTCGAGCCGGGCCTGCCCTGGGAACAGCTTCCCGAAGGCCTTGGCGATACGCCGATCCGTGACGCCATCTGCGCCCCCCTGCGGTGCTGCTCACGCGTGATCGGGGCGGTGCAGGTCGCGAATCGCCGATCCGGGCGATGCGGCGAAGCCCAACGTCGCCAGCTCGACGTGCTCGGCCGCATCGTCGGCCTGGCGGTGTGCAATGCCCGGCTCCAGGACGACGCCTCCGGGCCGCAGGCGAGCGAAGGGGCGAATCCGCAGTTCATGCGGATGATGATCCACGAACTGAAGTCGCCGGTCGCCTCGGCCCGGACGCTGGTCTCCGGGCTGCGGTTCTCGCACGGCGACGACCCGAAGGTCGGCCACGCGCTCGACCGCGTGGTCGAGCAGCTCGACGGTCTGCTGAGTCTGATCGGCGACGTGCTGGCCCTGCTCAAGGTCCGGTCCGGCCAGCCGCTCGGCCCGGTGGGCGATCTCGATCTCGCCGGCGAGGTGACCTCCGGCTGCCGCGCGTATGCCGCCACCGCCCGGACGAAGGGGCTGAAGTTCGCCGTGGAGACGCCGGACGAACCGATGCGGGTGCGGATCGATCACAAGGGGTTCCAACTCGTCCTGGCGAACCTCGTGTCCAACGCGGTGCGGTACACCATGACCGGGTCGGTGCGCGTCGTGCTCCGCCGGGACGACGGCTGGGCCCGCCTCGCGGTGAGCGACACCGGCATCGGCATCCCGCACGAGGAGATGTCGCAGCTTTTCACCGAGTTCTACCGCGGTTCCAACGCCCGGGCCCGCGGGATCAAGGGCAGCGGCGTCGGCCTCGCCGCGGTGAAGCACATGGTCGAACGCTTCGAGGGCCGCATCGACGTCGAGTCCGAACCAGGCCGGGCCACGACCTTCATCATCCATCTCCCCCTCGCCGAGTGACGTGCCGTGATGTCGTGTGACGGGCGGCTGTGCGGGCACGTGGCGGCGTGCGGCGCGCGGGCGTCGGTGTCCGCCGATCACATCCGCGGGTCGCATCCGGTGTCGGGCGCTTGCAGAAATCCGGGCAGTGTTTACCATGCGGAGCGGTTTGTCCCGGCCGGGGGTTCCCGGCCGATCTCCCGCGGTGGCGAAGCGATAGAACATTGGTCTGTGGCATCGGCCGCCGTCCGCGGTCGGCAGGCCCACGTCAGTCTGATGGAGAAGTGCCCGTGACCGCACCTGCCCGGCGTGTATGGCTGCTTACGTGGATCGTTTTCGGGGTCGGGCTTTGTGCCGCCGGCCCGGCCCGCGCCCAGTCCGACGACCAACCCCGCCTTCGCGGCTCCGTGGTCGGCGGGGGGACGGGCGTGTTCGCCCCGGAGGACTGGGGCGTCGTGCGGGCCCACGTGGCGAACCCCTCGGAGGCGGATCGCGAGTTGCGCGTTGTCTTCCACTTCGAGGGCAAAGGCGGGCGGCAGTTTGTGCGTCACGCGTGGGTCCCCCCCCACGCGCGGCGGAAGGTGACCTGGCCCGCCCGGGCCACCGAAGCGGATCGCGACGCCCGCAGTCTCGAGGGCTCGCTGATTCTGATGCCGATGGGTGAGGAACGGGAGCTCAGCCGCGAGCCCGGCACCCTTCGCCTCGACCACGAGGAGTATCGCACGCTGGTCATGAGCGACGCGGAGGACGATCCGACGCTCGACGCGGTGACCGGCGCCCGCCTGGCCGCCGGCCTGTCGAAGCGGATGCTGTTCATCTCGGATCGCTCCTCGCCCCGGTTCGACCTCGGCTGGTCGGGGGTGGCGGTGTTGACGATGACCACGGACGAGCCGCGGTTCGACGCCTCGCAGCGCCGGGCGGTCCGCCGCTGGCTGCGCGGCGGGGGGACGATGCTCGTGTTCGCCGACCAGGTCAGCGGCGACGCGATGCAACTGCTGCTTGGCGATTCGTGGGGCATCGAGTTCATCGATCAGGTGACGCTCAACTCCCTGGCGTTCGAGATGCGCGATGAACCCGGCACGCGGGTCGAGACGGTGACCTCGCCTTGCGAGGTCGAGGAACCGATCACCATGACGCGGCTGGTCGCCCCGGACTACGACGTGCACGCAACGGTGCGCGGCTGGCCGGCCCTGATCAGCCGGCGCGTCGGGTCGGGTCAACTGATCGTGGCGACGGTGAACGGTCGGGCCTGGAACGCTCCGGAGACGGCCGAGGCCCTCCGGGCCCTCGGCAAGCGGACGTTCCCCGCCCGACGCCCCGAAGCGGCGGTGCTGCCCGCCGATCAAGCCGAGCCGTTCATCGCACAGCAGGTCGGCTACGAGATCGCCGGCCGCTGGACGATCGCGATGATTCTCGCACCCTACGTGGGACTGTTCGTGATTGCCGGGTTGTGGCTGGGGTATCGTCATCGACTCGAACAGCTCGGTCTCATCGGCGCGGTGCTCGCGGTGGCGACGACGCTGGTGCTCGTGGCGGTCGGCCGGGCCCGGATCGGCGAGCTGCAACCCACCCGGGCGGCGCTGCAACTGGTCAAGGTCGGCGGCGGGGGCGAGGCGGCGGAGATCAGCGGACTATTCGGCCTGTTCGATCCCGCGGGCGACCCGACCGGCGACAAGACCCAGATCATCAGCGACAACGGCGGCTGGGCCTGGCCCAAGCCCACCGGTGAGCAGATCGACCTCGTCCGCATGGTCTGGCACGACCTCGACCGTTGGGAATGGAAACAGGTGCGGCTGCCCGCGGGCGCGGTGCGCCCGGTCAGCTTCGCGCTGTCCAGCCCCTTCGCCCGGCGGCTGAAGATGGACCTGACGCTCGAGTCGCAGGGCCTGATGGGACAGATCGAGTGGCCGCAGACCATGCAGCCGAGCGAGATGCTGCTGGCCACGTTGCACGGCCAGATGCGGATCGAAGTGGTCAAGCCCGCCGATCCCACGGTGATCGCCGCCCGTCCGTCCGACGTGCTGCCGAGCGGCGTGTTCCTCGGCTCGGGCGTGGTCGGGCCCCAGAGCCAGGCCCGTTCCCAGGTCGTCGCCGCGCTGCTTGAGCAGCGGCAGTGGTTGGCCGGACCGACGCTGCTGGCGTGGGCCCGCGGGCTCGAGACGCACTTCCACTTCGCCGACCGCTTCGGCGAGAAAGAAGAGGCCCTGTGGGTGGTGCCGATCAAGCTCACGCCCGCCGAGCCGGGCGCGACGGTGACCGTGCCCTGGCCGCTGGTGCGGATGGAGGCGATGAAGCCCCGGAGGGCGCGGCAGATGTTCGGCGTCTCGGCGATGCCGCTGTACCGCGCGGACGTGCACCAGTGGATCGAAGGGGTGACCGCGGCCAGCGCCTTCGCCGCCGCGTTCTTTCCCCCCAAGCCCGTCATGCCCCTCAAGCCGACCGGCGGGCGGCTGCACGTGGACATCACCGCGATCGGCCGGCCGGTGCGCGTGCTCGGCCTGAGCCCCGACGGACAGGTCGTCGAGGCGGCCAACGTCCACGGCCCTGACGGTCAAGAGGTGTTCGAGCTGCCCGCGGAGGCGCTGAACGTGCGCCCGGACGGGTCGATCCTCATCGCCGTCGACGTCGGCCAGCCCCCCACGCAGATCACCACGGAAACCTCCTCCGCCATGTGGAGCATTCGCCAGCTCGGCCTGGAAGTGAGCGGAGAAGTGCTCGAGTCCTCAACCCCAGCCCCCAGCCCATGAACGACATGAATCAAGCATCCGATCAACCGATGGTCGTCACGCGAGGCCTGACGAAGAAGTTCGGGGACTTCACCGCCCTCGACGCGCTCGACCTCGAACTGCAGCCGGGCAATATCCTCGGCTACATCGGCCCCAACGGGGCCGGGAAAACCACCACCATCCGCATCCTCGTCGGGCTCTCCCGGCCCACCTCGGGCGCGGCGTACATCCATGGCGTGAACTGTACGCAGGACACGAGCCAGCTCAAGAAGATGGTCGGCTACCTGCCGGATACCTTCGGCTCGTACGACAACATGCGGGTCCACGAGTACCTCGACTTCTTCGGGGCCGCCTTCAAGATGCCCCGGTCGCTCAGGCGGCAGCGGATCGAAGAGACGATGGAGCTGACCGGCTGCGCGTACATGCGAGATCTCTTCGTCGAGACGCTCAGCCACGGGATGAAGCAGCGGGTGGGCATCGCCCGGACGCTGTTGCACGATCCGCAGGTGCTGATCCTCGACGAGCCGGCGGGCGGACTCGACCCCCAGGCCCGGATCGATATGCGGGAGCTGCTGCTGCGGCTGGGCGAGATGGGCAAGACCCTCATCGTCACCAGTCACATCCTGCCCGAACTGTCGCGAATCTGTGACATCGTGGCGATCATCACCGAAGGGAAGCTGCGGGCGTTCGGGACGCTGGGTCAGATCATGCGTCAGATCAGCCAGCGGCGGATTTTCGAGGCCCAGCTCGCCGAGGCCGGGAAGGTCAACGCCCTGGCGGCGATGCTGAGCGAGCACCTGGAGTCGGACGCCGAGATCAAGGCCAGTCCGCAGGAATCGGAAGTGCGATTCGAGACCACCGCGGATGACAACCAGGTGGCGCAGTTGCTGGCCGCGGCGGTGAACAAGGGCCTGCCGATCACGCAGCTCCACGAAGTGCCGCTGGACCTCGAAGACGCGTTCCTGGAAGTCACCGGCGGCCGGCAGCAAGGCGCCGCCCGCGCCGACGGCAAGGTCACGACGTAAAAGGTGTCAGGAACCTTTTTTGTGTACTGATGCGAGGTAACGAAATCAACCGCCCATGCTGACCGCCAATCCAATCATTCAACGCGAGCTGGTCGGGCTGCTTCGGCTGAAGCGGGCCCTGGTGATCCAGGTGGCCCTGATCGTGGCCCTGGCGGCGATGGTCGTGCTCGTCTGGCCGGCCAACGCCATGAACAACCTCGAGGGCCAGCAGGCCGCCCGCCTGCTGGCGACCTTCGCCTACGGGCTGCTGGTCGGGCTCATGCTCCTCGCCCCGGTCTACCCGGCCACGGCGATCGTGCGGGAGCGGCAGCAGCGCACGCTGGTGCTTTTGCTGACGAGCCGGCTGTCGCCTGTGGCGATCCTCGCGGGCAAGATCAGCGCCGCCCTCGGGTTCATCCTGCTGCTGATCGTGCTGAGTCTGCCCGCGGCGGCGGCGTGCTATGCCATGGGCGGGTTCCGCTTCACCACCGACATCCTCCCGCTCTACGGCATCCTGGTGCTGTGCGCCGCGCAGTACGCGATGATCGGCCTGCTGGTCAGCAGCTTCGCCAAGACCAGCGATTCGGCGATGCGGGTGAGCTACGGCATCGTGCTCGCGCTGGGCGTGCTCGTGCTGATTCCGCGCTACCTCATGCAGGGCCACGGCTCCGGCATCGCCGGCATGATGGGCTCGGTGGGGATGCTCTTCGCCGCGGCGATCGGGCTGGCCATGATCGGCGTGGCCGTCCGCCTCATCGTCGCCGCCTTCAGCGAAGGCGCCCGCCACGGCATCGCCATGCTCCTCGCCCTCCTCGCCCTCGCCGACCTGTCTGTCGGTATCTGGGGACGCCTCGGCGTGGACCTGTCCGGCGGGTGGCAGACCGTCGTGGTCGTCATCGAGATGCTCCTCGCGCTCGACCTGTTCTACTTCAGCTTCTCCCGCTGGGAGAAATGCAAGTACCCCTTCGTGTTCCTGATCGTACTGCTGGTGCTGATGCTCACGCTCACCGCGACGGACATGCTGGCGTTCTTCAGCCCGGTGCCGGCGATCATGGAACTGCTCGGCCACGCCCAGGTCGGCTCCCGCGGGATCATCATGAACTTCCGCTCGGCGGTGCTGATCTACACCGCCACCGCAGTGATGACGATCCTGGTGTGCGTATCGTGCCTGGCGTTCCGCCTCCGCCCGCAACTGCTCGATGAAACCAAGCCCCGCGGGCAGGTGACCGACGAGCTCGAAGGCCGGCAACGCCTGGTGCGCCGGCTGATGTACATCATCGATCCGCAGCGGCGGAGCGAGCTGATCGGCGCCCGCTATCGTCCGATGCTCATCGCCTTCCTCGCCACCGCGGCGGCCGGGGCGGCCACCGCCTACGTCGCCATCCGGGAGCAGTACGTGCTGGCGATGATTGTCGGCTTCGTCGCGGTGATGTGCCTGGTGTTCTTCTCCAACGTGCTGCTGTTCATCAGCCCCGTGGTGGTCAAGGAATTCCGCACGCGCACGTTCGGGCGGTCGCACTGGATGATGCGGTTGATCGGGGGCTGCCTGATCATCTCGCTGGGGTTGATGCTCATCGCCGCCCGCGGCTCGATCTTCATTAACCTCGAATACCTCGGCGGCGTGCTGGTGCTCTTCCAGATGGGGCTGGTGGTCCTGGTCACCCCGGCCCTGGCGTCGGGGGTGATCAGCGGCGAGGTGGAAAGCGGCGGTTGGGAACTGCTGCGGATGACGCCGATCAGCGCGTTCCGCATCGTGACCGGCAAGCTGTTCAGCGTGGCGTGGACGCTGCTGCTGCTGCTCGTGGCGACGCTGCCCGGATACGTGGTGCTGTTGGCGATCGATGAGGGCTACGCGGGGCGGGTGCTGCGGGTGCTGGCGACGCTGGCCATGACCGCGGTGCTGGCGATGCTGGTGGCGGCGGCGTGCTCGTCGATCTTCCGGCGCACCGCCGCGGCGACCACCGCGGCCTACATCGTCCTGCTCGCCCTCTGCGTGGGCACCCTCCTGCCCTGGCTCGGGCAGGACATGATCTTCGGTCCGCGCATCGTCGAGATGTTCCTCGTGGTCAACCCCGTGGCGGCGGCGCTGAGCATCATCAAGATGCCCGGCCTCGAACAGTACCAACTGGTCCCCGATGCGTGGCGGTTGATCGGCATCGGCTGCCTGGTCGCCCTGCTCGTGCTGTGGGTCCGCACCTGGCGATTGAGCCGGCCGGAGTAATCAGCAAGCCCCCGCACGGCCGCGGCGAGCTTTGGCGAGCGAAGGCCTTGGCGGGGATCGAATCGCCGGAGAACTCGAAGGGCATGAGAACCAACATGAATCGAATCATCGCCCTGCTCATGACGCTCGGGGTGACGGCGGCGTCGACCGTCGCTCTCGCCGGGCCCATGGAGCGGGAAGAACTTTACGACGTACCTGCCGCCAATCGCGTGTTGCCCGATCGGCTGGTCGAAATGATGCGCCAGGCGTTGAACCGCCCCGACGCCCTGACCCGGATCGAGGCGATGAACGACATCGGCCGACACGAGATGAGGGTCATGGTGGAGGAGGTGATCGCCCAGCTTACCGATGAGCGGGCGCTGGTCCGCACCGCCGCGGTGGACACGCTCAACGCCCTGGACGCCCGCCAGGCGACGGATCGACTGATGGAGTTCATCACGCTCGCCCCCGAGGCCTTCCCCGGACCGTTGCACGCCGAGCAGATTCAGGTCGCCGACGCGATGCTCGGCCGCTGGGGCGCTGACGCGGCGGCGGGGACATGGGCGCGGCGCCTCGGGCGGTCGGATCTGTCGGTCGTCCTGCGCGTTTCGGCGGCAAGGGCGCTGGGTCAGGTGAAGACCGATGACCCCGGCGCCGTGCAGTCGCTGCGGCAGGTCGCGGCTGCGCCGGAAGGCCATCCCGCTCTGCGGCTGGCCGCGGCCGAAGCGCTCGGACGGGCGGTGAGCGACGGGCTGGTTGGGTTCGCCGAACAACGCCGCGCCGCGGGCGGGCCGCTCGGGGCGATGCTGGCGGTGCGGCTGATCGCTTCCGACGACGGCGATGCCGCGGTGGCGCTGCTCAAGCGCCTGGCCGCCGAAGCAAATCCGGCCGTCCGGGCCGTCGCCCTCGAACATCTGCGGAGGATCGACCCGTCGCTGGTCTGGCCCTTCGCGAGGCAACTGCTCGACTCGGCCGACCCGAAGGTGCGGCTGTCCGTGGTGCGGTCGCTGGCGAAGCGCAGGGAGCTCGACACCGTTGAGTTGCTGATACCGATGCTCAACGACGTGCATCCGGAGGTGCGCGACGCCGGGCGGGTGTCGCTGGAAGAGCTGGCGAAGACGGAGTCGCTGTTTGGGCCGATTCGTGACGCGGTGCGGGCGGAGGTCGACCGGGTGGTGAAGGAGACCGACGAGCGCACCGCCGAACGATGGCGGGCGGCGGAGCAGGCCGCGCTGCTCGTCGGTTATCTCGACGACAAGCCCATCGCCGGGAAGCTGGTGACGATGGTGGAGTATCCGAGAACTGAACCGCGGCTGGCGGCGGTGGATTCCTTGCGGTCGCTCGACGTGGCCGACACGCGGTCGCCGCTGATCAAATTGCTCGCACGGCAACTCGACCGGATTCAGGAGCGGGCGGCGACGGCCGAGCAGCTCGAGGAACGGGAGGAAGTCATGGCCCTGTTCCGGGCGAACCGGAGCGATTCGGAAGTGGCGGCGGAGATCTGCCAGACCATGGGCGTCTGGGGAGTCGCCGAGGCCGATCCGGTGATGCGCCGGCTCGTGCCGAAGAAGGTGCCCTTCACCATCCGGGCCCGCGTCTCGGCGATCTGGGGGCTCGGGCTCATTCACGAGGACGAGCAAGACGTCGGTCTCGCCCGGCAACTGTCCGGCCGGCTCACCGACCTGTCGCTCATGGAGCCGGAGGCCGACGAGGTGCGGGAGATGGCCGCGGTGTCGATCGGTCGGATGAGAGGCCGCAGCCAACTCGGCCGCGTTCGCGGCCGCTACCGCACCAATTCCGAGATCATAAGCATCCGATCGGCCTGCCGCTGGGCGATCGGCCGAATCACCGGCGAAATGCCGCCCGCCATCGAACCCGCCGACTACACCGTCGCCGACACCTTCGTCACGCCGATCGATTGACGCCTCTCGCCGTGAGCACGCCCGCCAGCCACACCCTCGAGCTTCGCGTCCGGTACGTCGAGTGCGACCCGATGGGATACGTCCATCACACGGTGTATCCGGTGTGGATGGAGATGGCCCGCACCGAGTTGTTGCGGGAGCGCGGCATCGCGTACGCCGACCTCGAGCGAGAGGGAGTGATGATCGTGGTCGCCCGGTTGAACCTGTCGTACCGTCGTCCGGCTCGGTACGACGACGTGGTGCGAATCACCGCCACGCTTCGCCGCACGAGCGCTGCGAAGATCGAGCACGACTACGCAATCCACCGCGATGACGAACTGCTCTGCACCGCGTCGACCGTCCTCGCCTGCGTCGACCATTCCGGGCGGATTCAACCCGTCCCCGCCAAGCTCCGAATGGATGCATCGCACGCGCGGTCCGGGTGAACCGCGGCGGCCCGGAGGCGTCGAGCGAGTCGGGCATCACGAGGAAGCGGATTGATCCGGGAACTTTTTCCCGTTTCGTGTGGCGGATCCTTGCCGCCTACCATCTACGGTTGGGGAGAATCAGTGAATCCGTCGCAGGAGTGTGATGCCGCCATGAACGCAGCCGGTTTGTTTGTGAAGTGCCTGAACAACGAGGGGGTCGAGTGCATCTTCGGCGTGCCGGGAGAGGAGAACGCCGACATGCTGCTTGCCCTCGACGATTCGCCGATCCGGTTCGTGATGACGCGTCACGAGCAGGGCGCGGCGTTCATGGCCGACGCCTGGGGCCGGCTGACCGGAAAACCGGGCGTGTGTCTCTCGACGCTCGGGCCCGGCGCGGCGAATCTTGTGACCGGCGTGGCCAACGCCAACATGGACCGCTCGCCGATCGTCTTGATCACCGGGCAGGCGTCCATTGACCGCCAGCACAAGGAAAGCCACCAGGCGATGGACGTGGTGGGCATGTTCCGCCCGATCACGAAGTGGGCCAACGCGATTTCCCACCCGAACAACATTCCCGAGGTGGTGCGCAAGGCCTTCAAGCTCGCCACCACGCCGAAGCCGGGCGCCTGCCACCTGGAGTTACCCGAGGACATCGCGGGGCAGGAGGCGATGGGCGAGCCGCTGCGGGTGAAAACGCCGCTGCGTCCCGCGCCGGATGACAAGGCGATCGAGGACGCGGTGCGGCTGCTGAAGGACGCCCGCAAGCCGATCATCCTGGCCGGCAACGGCGTGATTCGCACCCAGGCCGCCGACCGCCTGCGGAAGTTCGTCGAACGCAGCGGGATCGGCGTGATCTCGACGTTCATGGCCAAGGGCTGCGTCTCCCGCCACAGCGAGCAATGCCTGTTCACGATCGGCCTGCAGGCCCGCGACCTCGTGGCCTGCGCCGTCGAAGATGCCGACGTCGTGGTGACCCTCGGCTACGACCTGGTCGAGTACCCGCCCCGCCTGTGGAACCGCCGCAACGTCTCCCGTGTGCTGCACATCGACCTGCTCCCCGCGGAGGTGGACGATCATTACAACGTCGAGGTCGAAGTGGTCGGCGATATTCCCGACGCCCTCGACATGCTCTGCGACGCTTTCGACGCGATGGACGAGAAGCCGGCCTACGACCTGCGTCAGCAGGAGGCGGTGCGCCACGGCATGCTCGGCGAGATCGCCATGCATCGCGAAGACGTCACCGTCGGGTCCATCCGACCGCAGAAGGTCCTCTGGGACGTCCGCGAGGCGCTCGGGCCGGAAGACATCGTGCTCTCCGACGTGGGGGCGCACAAGATGTGGATCGCCCGGCATTATCAATGCGACGAGCCGAACACCTGTCTGATTCCCAACGGCTTCTGCTCGATGGGCTTCGCCCTGCCCGGCGCGATCGCGGCGAAGATGATCCACCCCGACCGCAACGTGGTGGCGATCTGCGGCGACGGGGGGTTCCTGATGAACGTGCAGGAGATGGAAACCGCCTCCCGGGTCGGAGCCGGGATCGTCGCCCTCGTGTGGGAGGACGGCGGATACGGGCTGATCGGCTGGAAGCAGCAGACGGAGTTCGGCCGGCATACCGACATGAGCTTCAAGAACCCCGACTGGGTGCGGCTGGCGGATTCCTTTGGCTGGGCCGGTCGGCGGGTCGAGCGGGCGGGCGATCTTCGCGACGCCCTCGACCGCGCACTCGCCGAAGATCAGCCGACGCTGCTGGTGGTCCCCATCGACTACCGGGAAAACCCCGCGCTGACCAAACGTCTGGGCAACATCGTGTGTCCGATATGAGACTGTTTGACGGAAAACCGGCAGCGCCATGGGCAGGGGGAGACCGCGCTTGCGGTCGGCCCCCGGCCGTGCCGACCAAGCACGGGCAAGCGGCGTTCGGGTGCGCCGCGCTCAGCCGTCCGTGGCGCCGCCTCCTGTCCCACCTGATTTGCTTCGCCTGAAAGGCAACCCCATGCAAGAGACCCACCCCTGTTACGTCGCAAGCAAACCC
>CAYFQS010000031.1:0-17566 GCA_964345245.1 uncultured Planctomycetaceae bacterium
GCCAACGACGCCGCGCGACACCTGCAGGCGGCGCGCCAGGTCCTGAACCAGTCGGTGCACGACGCGATGACGGATGTCGCGGGCGAGGAATCGGGCGGCGGGTCGCTTGGCCGCCGGGAGGCAAGCCGGTTGCCGGCGGTGGTGCTCGGGCAGGTGATCCGACGGTTGGCCCGCCGCGTCGGGGTCGAGTCCGACAAACTCGGGCGACGCAAGATCGGCCCGGTGGTGCGGGCGGCGCGCGATGGCCGGGGCGAGGCGCGGACGTTCGAACTCAGCGCGGACGTGCAGGTGGTCGTCGAGCGCGACGTCGTGCGAATCGAGCGGCGGTAGCGCACATCGCCGCGGTCATCCGAAGGGACACGCCGCGACGTCGCCCATCCGGGCGACAAGTTCCTCGAACTGGTGATCGCACTGACCGCATTTGAATTCGTAGATCGGCATCGCAGGACCTCGCAGTCGCGCGTCGTTGCGAAGTGCGAATGATCCGCCGTCCGCGGCGGATCGGCGAGCATGCGATGGGTCCGCCAAAGTGCTATCATCGAACATGATGAAAGTGAAAGTCAACGGTGAAATGCGGGAGCTGGCCGACGACGCCACGGTGAGCCAACTGCTGGAGCAGTTGGGCCTTGCGAGCGCCCCGGCCGCGGTTGAAGTGAACCGTGAAGTGGTGCCGAAGCGCCGACATGATCAGACGACGCTCGTCGACGGCGACGTGGTCGAGGTCGTCACCCTCGTCGGCGGCGGATGATCGCCGGCCCCGCGACCGACCTGCCGAGATTCACAATGACCAACGACATGGACACCCCAATGAAGCTGGGCTCGCGCGCGTGGCGATCGCGCCTCATCGTGGGCACGGGCAAATACGAGAACTACGAAACGATGGAACAGGCGCTCGACGCCAGCGGGGCGGAGATCGTCACTGTCGCGGTGCGGCGTGAGCGGCTGATCGACAGCGAAGGCCGGTCGCTGCTCGATTTCATCGACACGAGTCGGTACACGATCCTGCCGAATACGGCGGGTTGCTTCAACGCAGAGGACGCGGTGCGCGTGGCCCGGCTCGGTCGCGAGATCCTCGATCAACTCGACAACCCCGGCAAAGACTGGGTGAAGCTCGAAGTGCTCGGCGACAAGAAGACGCTGCTGCCCGATCCGCAGGGCACGCTCGAAGCGACCCGGCAGCTCGTCGACGACGGCTTCGAGGTGCTCTGCTACACCAGCGACGATCCGATCATGGCCGCGAGGATCAAGGATGCCGGGGCGACGAGCGTCATGCCCGCCGGTTCGCCGATCGGCTCCGGCCAGGGGGTGCTGAACCCGAACAACATCCGCATCATCCTCGAGCTGCTCAAGGAAGACGATCCGGACTACCCGGTGATCGTCGACGCGGGGGTGGGCACCGCGAGCGACGTGACACAGGCCTTCGAGCTCGGGGCGGACGGCGTGCTGCTGAACACGGGCATCGCCCACGCCCGGGACGCGGTGCGGATGGCCCGCGCGATGCGCCACGCCGCGGAAGCCGGTCGGCTGGCCTGCCTCGCCGGCCGAATCGGGAAGAAACTCTACGCCACCGCCTCCAGTCCCTGGACCGGCGTGATCAGCTACATCCCGGGCGAGTAACGACCGACCCACCCGTCCGTCAACGTCAGGTCGATGAACCACGGAAAAACGCCCGCGAGATTTCTCTCGCGGGCGTTGCGTGAATGGTCAAGCCAGTTGGCTCCGATCAATAGTCGAAACTGATGCCCAGGGACCCGTAAACGTGGAAGTCGTCCTGGGTGTCGTCGACGCTCTCGAGCGTGCCTTCGAGGAAGAGGAGGTGCACGCCGGCGCTGACGCTCCAGTCGCCGTAGTCAGAGGGCATGAAGGCCAGCGGCATCGAGGCGACGAGGCCGACGTCGGCGAAACCGAGCCCGTCGCCCTCGCCCGGGCCGGCGAACTCGTAGTAATCATCGACGCTGAACCCGAAGGTCACCGGAATGCTCAGGTCGATGGGGTAGTCGGCGGAGTCGATGACTGTGAAGGCCGGCTCGATGCCGAACTCGAAGTAGACGCCTTCATCGGTGGTGTCGCCGTCGCTGCCCGCGTTGGTCTCGAAGGCGAACAGGGCCGAGGGCTGCAGCCCCCCGAAGTCGAGCCCGGCGCTCTCCCACAACGGGGCGTCGTCGTAACCGAATCCGAGATCGATTTCCTCGGCGAAGGCGTCGCCGCCGTTGGGGTTGTAGAGCACGATGTAGGACAGATCGGCGCTGAACCCGGCGGGCAGGCCGAAGGCGAAGCCGACGTACATGTCAGCTTCATACCAGGTACCGGTGCTGTCCTCGCTGTGCAGACTGTTCCAGTTGCCGAAGTAGACGTCCATGGAGAAGTCGTCGGCTTCGAAGATGTTGATGCCCACGTCGACGTAGGGCTGGGCGATAAAGCCCTGGTCTTCCTGAAAGATGCCTCGGAACCAATATTCGGTGGTGAAATCCACGCCCGCGCTGAGTGAGATTTTGCCCGTATTCGGGTCGGCGGGGGCCATCATCTCGCCCTCAGCCGCCATCGCCGGGCCCATGGTGGACAAGGCCAGCACCGCCGCGGCCGCCACGGTGATCGCCCTCCCTGAACGCTTCGGTAAACCAGTCATTTGACGTCTCCTTGACTCAAAAGGAACACAGTGGTTGGTCCAACACAGCCGCCACGTGGCGACCTTCCCAGTTCATCGGCAATAACTATACCAAATGTCTCACAAAAAATCATCGGCAATCGAAGCGGCTGTAACTTAACTTTTTCAACAGGTTTATCAACCCCATCGAACGAAAAGGATAACAGCGGTATTCGCGGCCGGACACCGCGGCGCTGCACAGCGAGCGGGCGAGCAGCGCGTCTGCTGCATAGTGAATAGGCACCGATTGGTTCTCACCCCGGGGTCAGGCCGCGCTGGAAGTCCTGCACCCGCTGGGACTGCCGCTTACGCACCTGGTCGAGCACGAGACGCGGGACCCGCCACTGCGGCTCATCGTGCGGCACGTTCGCGCAATGCTCCTGGATCACCTGGTAGAGGAACTTGAACGCGTCGCGCGGCTGGTGCATCTGGTCGAGCGAATCGATCAGGTCCTGTCGCGTCACATCCTCGGCGAAGAGATGCCCGAGCGAAATATCCGCGGCCTGGCCTTCCGCGCAGGCCTGCAGCCGGCGGCTGCACAGGTCGTAAAGCATTGTGCCAGACCAGCTTAGCCGATCGACAAAGTGCTGCTTGTCCAAGCGGGCCTTCTGGTAAAACTCCGGGTCCTCACGCAGCAGCAGATGCCGCAACTCGATGGGCAGCAGGAGCTTGACGCCCACCCGGTCCTGCTGCAGGAACTTGTTGTTCATCATGGGCCAGATCAGGGCCCGCATTCGCTCCGGTTCGCCGTTGACCAGGGCCGGCTCATCCACCCGGTCGACGAGTACGATCATGCTGCCGTAGCCGAGCAGTTCGAGCACGTCGAGCAACCGGGAGATCAGTTGATAGCGGCTGTCCTGGTCGCCGGGCACGGGGACCGGCTGCTGGGCGAGGTCGGCGGCGGGGAGTTGGGCGAGCATCTGGCGCAGTTGCCCCGGATGGCGGTGGACGACGCGAATTTCCTTGCCCACCCGCCGGGCCAGCCGCCAGTAACGAAACTGCCGCAAGCTCCAGAACCCGCCGAGCAGCACGGCGGCGGCGGCGCAGAACCCGAGCGGAGCGATGATCTGAAAATCCCGACTGCCGCTCAGCCACACGCCGATGCCCAGCCCGACGGCCACGAGGCCGGTCACCACCGCCCCCCACCCGGCGATGCTGAGCGTGGGCAGCAACCCGAGTCGCAGCATCCGACGCAGTCGGCCGAAACGTCGGCCGGACTCGCCCGTCTTCGGCTGATCGTAGAGCAGGGCCAGTTCGGCGAGATCGACGCGGTGCTGACGCTGCATCTTTTTCAACAGCTTGCCCATCGACTTATCGCCCCGGTCGGCAATGATCCGTTCGACCAGGCCGGTCGTCGCCCGGGCGAGGATCGCGTCCATGTGGTCCACGAGGCGGAATCGCTTGAGAATCTCGCCCGGCTCGTCCGTGCGGCGGCCGAGCGACTGGGTCAGCCGGTCGAGGACCGGGTTCAGATCGTCATAGCAGACGACCCACACTCGGCCGGTCTCGCGCTCGGCGTTGTACTGTTCGACCTTGCGCTCGACGATCAGGCGCAGGGCGGTCTTGCCGCTGCCCTTCTCGCCGAACACGACCGCGGCGGCGGGCTGGTCCGGGTCGCCGAAGATCTTGTGCAGGTCGGGATGGGCGGCCGGCCCCTCGAGCAGGCGGTGGAAGACCGGATCGTGCCGGGCTTCCTCGGCTCGGAAGGGGTTTTCTTTCACGCCCCAGTGGGCGAAGAATTCATCAACGTTCATCGGGCGTCCTTGTCGAACCGTCCATGGGAATTACACGTCTTGAAGGTAAGATCGGCCAGCGGACGACATTGACCGCAAGATCGTCCGTGTTGGCCGCGGACTTTCAGGAGCGTTAGCATGCCCCGAGCCATGATACCCGGTTGGACGATTCACGCATTGGCGGCGGTCACGGTGGTGACTTGCGCCCTCGCCGACGAGGCCGCGACACAGCCGGCCACCCAACCGGCGACGACGCAGCCGGCCGCGACCCAGCCCGCCCCGCCGGACGCTGACCCGCGGGTCGTCGCCTGGCTTGATCGGCTCGAAAAGCGGGGCGAGGCCATCCGCTCCTACCAGGCCGACGTCGTCTACGACCGGCGGCAGATGCTGCTCGGCGACCGCCAGACGCGATTCGGGAAGGTCACCTACTTCGCCGGTCCGCCCGCCCGGTTCCGTATCGACTTCGACAAGCTCGTGGTCAATCGCGCCGCGCGGGACAAGGAACTCGACTTCATCTTTGACGGCAAGTGGCTTCTCGAACGCCAGCCCGCGAAGAAGCTGTTCATCAAGCGGCAGGTCGTCGCCCCGGGGCGGAAGCTCAATCCATTGCGTCTCGGCGAGGGCCCGTTTCCCCTGCCCCTCGGTCAGAAGCGCGACGAGGTGCTGGCCATGTTCGAGCTCGAACTCATCGCCCCGGGCGAAGACGATCCCGAGAATACGGTGCACCTGCAGCTCACGCCGCGTGAAGACGAGGAAGGCCGACGGCGGCGGTATGATTTCACGACGCTCGACCTGTGGTTCAACCGCGAGACCATGCTGCCCGCCCGGGTGATCACGACCGACGAATCGGAGAACGTCACGAAGGTCACCCTCCGCAATGCGAAGGTGAACGAGCTTGCCCCGGAGAAGGCGGCGGAGCTGACGGACACCGCGACCCCGCCGCCGGGCAGCGGCTGGCGCGTCGAGATCACGCCCTGGCAGGACGGGCGGTGATCCCTCAACGCGGTGACGGCGGTTGCCGATCATCCGCGCGACCGGACCACCCTTCATCACCCGGGCTCCGGACCGGCCGCCTTCGTCAAGACGTGCGCCATGGAACGCAGCCACGCGACTCCACCGACAATGGAGCGTGAATTCGACCGGCGAGCCCTGTTGCCATCCGGCGGCGAGCCCCTATCTTGGGTGGCCCGCGAAACGGAGATTCCCATGACCGACATGCAGAAGATCGAAGTCACCCACGGCGAGAAGCGTGCGGTGTTCACGAAGACCGCCGACGGCTGGACGCCCGACTGGTTCTACCTCGGCGACCGCCCGATGTTGCGATTCAAGGACCACGAATGGCTGAGCATCGGCCATGTGCATCCGTCCACCGCCCAGACCGGCAGGATGCTCGACGACGGCAGCGCGGTGTTCGAGGGGATGAACCGCTACGGCGAGACGGAAGTCCGCTGGCTGATCACGGTGCGCCCGGACCCGCGGAGCGACGGAATCATCGTGGACTGCGTCATCACGCCCGCCGCCGACATCGAGCTGCTCGAGGCCTACACCACTTTCGAGACGCCTTACGAATACGACGGCGGCGAGACGGTGACCACGGTGATCGGGATGAACCCGGTGTACAAGTGGAAGGGCCCGCAACGGCTGACCCCGCCGATCTGGGAGAACCCGGCGTGGGCGTACTCCCGGCCGCAGGCGGCCCGGATCACCGGGCCGTGCAACGCCCCCTACCTGTGCCAGACGATCACCGACGCCACGGATACCCCCGACCGCTACATCACGGTGGTCGGCGACTGGACCACGTGCAAAGTCCACGACGTCTACGCCACCCCGACTCGGAACGTAGCGCAAGACCCGGACTCGAACTTCCGCCAGGCCGCGGAGAAGAAGGGCTACAAGTACATCGTGGGCGCGCTGAACTGGTCGAGCGCGTTCGCCAAGGACCCGAACGTCATCTTCAGCGGCGCGGACACGCACGTGCAGCGAGTCGTGGTGGACTTCGCCGACGAAATGCCCGGGGGCACGCTGGACCGCATGCTGCTCGGGGCGTGGGAGCGGGCGGCGGCATTCGACATGCCCGAAGCCGGCCGCCTCGAGGCGTACGATCGCACGGTCGGCCGCGGCGTGACGTGGGGGAGCGCGGTGAAGTGGCTGCGGGACATCTTCGCCGGCGACGAGGAGGTGGAAGACCTCTACAAGCCGGGCGAAGGCATCTGCACCTACGCCACGGGTTCCCGGCCGAAGGCCGGCGGCGGGTACTCGTGGCACTGGTGGCCGCAGTGGGCGGGGCCGCTGCACTACCGCGCCCGCATGACGGGGGACGACGAACTCGAGCAGGCGCTGCTGAAGCAGGATGAGCTGTTCGCCGAAGCGTCGGCGAAGATGGACAACTTCGGCCGGCCGGGCATCGCGAACAAGGTTTCTTCGGTGCCGACCACGTGGTGGGTCGCCGGCGCCGGGGCGGAGACGGTGCTGCACGAAGCGATGCGGCCGATAATCGAAGCCGCCTGCCGCCATTCGATCGGCGAGAACGGCATGCAGCCGCGGACCTTCGACTACGGCGCGCAGGCGTCGCTCGCCGAGACGCTTCTGCTCGGCCACCAGGCCTACGGCGACGAGCAGATGCTCGAGCAGGCGATGGTTCTGCTGGGCGAGATGGAAGACGCGCTCGACCGGGCGTTCTGGGCGTTCAACGTCGGCCGCAGTGACTCGCTGACCCACGGCGGACAGATTCGTTCGCTGGGCCACGGCCACGCGATCATGGCCAACCTGCTCGCCCATCGCCGGACCGGCGAGGGGAGGTTCCTCGACCAGGCCCGCCGCTTCGCCCGCTATCTGCTCGCGGTGAGCTACGCCAGTCACAATGGTTCGCAGGACCCGGACTTCGACTGGCGCGGCTGGTGCAACGGGTCGAACGCCGGCCGTGACCAGATCGCCGAGTTCCCGCCGTGGGAGACCCAGAACGGCCTGCTGTGCATCGCGTCGCTCATGGCCGAGACCGACCTCGAGCCCGGGTTCTACGACGTGCTGTGGTACATCGCCCGCACGGGCCTGGCCCAGTTCCCCGCCGCCCGAACCCTCAAGCGGATTCTTGATCCGTCGATGGTCCCGCATTTCATCCCGCGGGACAAGATCGCCTCCGAGCGCGACTTCTACGACCGCTGGGCCTACCTGGCCTACGAGAACCCGCACGACCAGACGCTGCTCGCCAGCTACCAGGGCAGCGACTGCATCCTGGGCGAGTTCGTCTACGGCGGGGGCATGGCCGAGGCCGGCGACGATCGCCTCGGCCTCGTCGTGCCCCGAGCCGGCATGATGGACACCTCCGAGCAGGACGAGCGGCTCGTGCACGTCTGGAACCCGACCGCCGAGACGATTCAGACCACCGTCGCCGCCAAATGGGCGGACGGCAAGCAGGAAAAGGACATCGAACTGGCCCCGCGCCAGGTCGCCAAACTGACCATCCCCCGGTAACCCGCGGCCCGCCGCGGCCGGCACAGGAACCGCCGCCATGGACGAACTCCGCTTCCGCCAGATTCACCTGGACTTCCATACCTCCGAGAAGATCGTGGGCATCGGCGAGCACTTCGACGCCGATGAATTCGCCGACACGCTCAGGCGGGCGCACGTGGATTCGGTCACGTGCTTCGCCCGCTGTCACCACGGGTGGATTTACTACGACTCGCAGGCCCACCCCGAGCGAAAGCATCCGCACCTGCGGCGGAACCTGCTCGCCGAGCAGATCGAGGCGTGCCACCGGCGCGACATCCGCGTGCCGATCTACGTCACGATCCAGTGGGACCAGTTCACCGCCGAGCGGCACCCGGAGTGGCTGGAGGTGAATGAAGACGGCCGCATCAACGGCACCCCGCCCTACGAACCGGGCTTCTACCGCAAGCTGCTGGTCCACTCGGCGTACTACGCGTTCCTCAAGCAGCACGTGACCGAGATACTGGAGACCTTCGACGTCGACGGGTTCTTCTTCGACATCGTGCAGCCGTACAACGACAGTTCGCCTCTGTCAAAGCAGATGATGCTGGAACAGGGCCTCGACCCGGCCGACCCGGTGCAGCGGCGGGACTTCGGGCTCAAGGTGCTCAACGATTTCAAGGTCGAGTTCACGAAGTTCATCCGCGGGACGAACAAGGACTGCACGATCTTCTACAACTCGGGTCACGTCGGCCCGCGGCACCGCCCGGTGGCCGAGGCCTACAGCCACTGGGAACTCGAGTCGCTGCCGAGCGGCGGGGGGGGGGATCTGCACTTTTCGACCACGATCCGATACGCCCGCAATCTCGGGCTCCACTGCCTGGGCATGACCGGCAAATTCCACACGTCGTGGGGCGATTTCCACTCGTTCAAGAACCGGCCGGCCCTGGAGTTCGAGTGCTTCCAGATGCTCGCCCAGAACGCCAAATGTTCGATAGGCGATCAGCTTCACCCGTCGGGCCGGATCTGCCCGACGACCTACGACCTGATCGGCGCGGTCTACGAACAGGTCGAGGAGAAGGAACCGTGGTGCCGGGGGGCGAAGGCGATTACCGAGATCGGCGTGCTCACCCCGGAGGAGGGCTCGGTCGGCGGGCATGCGTCGCTGTCGGAAGCCGTCTTCGGCGTCACTCGGATGCTCCAGGAACTCGGCCGCCAGTTCGACATCATCGACTCCGCCGCCAAGCTCAACGACTATCGGCTCATCCTCCTGCCCGACGAGCGGCACGTGGACGCAACGCTCGCCCGCAAGCTCACGAAGTTCATCGACCGGGGCGGCGCGGTGATCGCGTCGTACAAGTCCGCCCTGGCCGACAGCGGCGCGGAGTTCACGCTGCCGGCCCTGGGCGTCAGGCCCGTGGGCGACGCGCCGTACCAGCCGGACTTCCTCAAGCCGCGCAAGGCCTTCGCGACGGGTCTGGCCGACACCGAGCACGTGATGTACCTGCGGGGCATGCAGGTGAAGCCGATCCAAGGCGCCAAGGTGCTCGCCGACGTGATCGCCCCCTACTTCAACCGCACGTGGGAGCACTTCTGCTCGCACAAGCACACGCCGTCGGCGGGCAAGAAGGCCTACCCCGGCGTGGTGGAGCATGCACAGGCGGTCTACTTCGCCCATCCGATCTTCACCCAGTATCACCAGCGGGCGCCGCGGTGGTGCAAGCAGCTCCTGGCCAACGCAATCGACGCGCTGATGCCCGACCCGCTCGTGCAACTCGACGCCCCGACGACGACGCTGGTCGCGCTCAACGAGCAGCCGGCCGAGAAGCGGCAGGTCCTGCACCTGCTGCACTACGTGCCCGAGCGTCGCGGCACGGCCTTTGACGTGATCGAGGACGTGATCCCCCTGTACGACGTGGGCGTCTCGGTGAAGACGTCCCGGAAAGTGAAGGCGGTCACCTGCGTCCCGCAGGGCGAGGCGCTTGACTTCGACGAGGTCGACGGGCGCGTGAAGTTCACGCTGCCCAGACTCGACGGGCATCAGATGATTGAGTTGAAGTAAGCGGACCCGAAGCGGGGCGCTGTTGCTTCGGCGGCCTCGCTTCAGCGAGGCGGGCCACGAGCATGCACGGCCGGCTCGCCACTCCGTTACGAGTCCGACCGTGGCGCCTCCCAACGCTCGTCAAACCGCGGTCGCCGCGGCGCCGTGGATTCGTCGGGCGTAGCGGCGGACGTGGCCGTGGGGGTGATCCAGGTACGCCTCGGTGATTTCCGGATCGGGCTCGCCGAGCTGTCGCAGCGCGTCGGCCACGGCGAGCGGCAGCTTCCACGTGGTGTCGATCTCCACGCCGTCGGCGATCCCCTCCCGCCGCATCGGCCCGGGCAAATCGTCTCGCTGCACTAACCGGCGCAGCGGCTCGACCGCCGCCGGGTCGCCGATGCGAGCCAGGGCCCGCACCGCGGCGAGGTGGGCGTCCGGGTGTTCGATCGGTCCTTCGATCACATCGATGAGCGCCGGGACCGCGGGTTGATGTTGGAGCCGGCCGAGCAGGGGCATCGCGGTCATCCAGCGCGGTGTAAAGAGCTTGCGTATCCAGGGCGGGTCGCCCGCTTTCTCCGGCGGCGCGGGCAGCGTTTCGTCGCGGGTCTGTAATGCGTCGAGCAGGACCGGCGCCGCCTCCTGCCGGTCAAGCATGGCCAGCGTACAGGCCGCGTGCCAGCGGGCGTGTTCCCCGCCTTCTTGCAGAATGTTCAGCAACGGTTCGACCGCGTCGTCGCCGCGTCGGTACATCAGCCACGACGCCACCGTGCCGTGCGGCCCGTCCCACTCCGCGAGCGTCTTCTCCGGCGCGTCCTCCGGCGGGCCGGAGGGCCAACTGTCCTTCATCGCGCCGCTTTCCCGCAGCGCCGCCTGAAGCTCGTCGACCGGCACCCGCCGGGGCGGCACGTCGCGCCGCGCCGCGATGGCCGCGGCCCGTCCCGCCGCCTCGCCGATCCGCTGCATGTCCCGCTGCATCCGGAATAGCATCGACGCATCATGCGTCACCCCGAGCGCCCGGCAACCGATCAGCAGCCCGTCGACCTCCCCGGGCACGATCGAGCGATAAGGCACGCCGTGGCGCATGTGTTCACGCCAGAAGCCGAGCACCCAGCACCAGAACATCGCCTCGTCGCTCTCGTTCTCATAATCCCGGGCGTGGTTGTCGTAGTGGCACTTGCCGTAGGCAATCACGTCGTCGAAGTTGCGCTGTTGCACCTGGTCGTCGAGAGTGAGCATGTACTCGCAGATGACCTGCCGGCTCTGCCGCAGGCCGAGGATCGGCGCCACCCAGGTCCAGCGGTCCTCGGCGGTGAACGGTCGCTCGCGCCGCAGGTGTTCCAGTCCGTCCCGTCGGGCGCGGGTCAGGTCAAGCACATCGGTGGCGTCAACGAACCCGGCATCGAAATTCGCGTGACCTGACCGTTCGTTGACCAGCCGACCGGCGACCTGGGAATAGGCGTGACTCACGCCGTCGCCCTCCCGGCCCATGATGAACTCCGCCCCGGCCCGGGCGGCGATGTCGCCGTCGCCGCTGGCGTCGACCGTCGTCTTCGCCCGGTGCACGGTCAAACGCCCGGGCGCCGCGGCGGTGACCCCCGCGAGACGGTTGCCTTCCATCACCACGTCGACCACGGTGGTATCGAAACAGACGGTGACGCCCGCTTCGACCGCCGCCTTGAGCAGGGCGATTTTCTTGGCTTCGGGGCTGAACCCGTGCACTCGCTGCGGGCCGCCGAGCGCGTCGGTCACGCGGCGGGTCTCGGCGTCGATCTCGTCCTGGACGCCGCCGCGAACGCCGTGGTAGTAGAAGTGGATGCCGCCGCCGGTGCCGATGCCGCCGAGCACCGGGCTGGCTTCGATGAGGGTGGTCTCGGCTCCCTGGCGGGCCGCCGCGATGGCGCTGATCGCCCCGCCCGTCCCGCCGCCGACCACCATGACCTCGCACTCGCTTTCGCGAACGTCCGGCGCCACCGCGGTGATCGCCTCGACGGCTTCGATTCGCGCCATGGCCTCGCGACCCGCCGCCGCACCCTCGCCAACCATGCCGTGCAAGTCGCCCCAACTCTCCCCGCTGACCCACGGTCCGGCGGGAATCACGTTTCGCTTCGCGAGTTCGCCATCGCGCATCCGCGGCCCGGTGACCGGCAACATGCGATGCGACGTGTGCGAGACCGCCACCTCATTCAGCACCTCGAGCGCCGCGATGGCGTGCTGCGCGATCGGTTCCACGGCCAGCCGCGATCGAAACTCCAGGACGTGCGGAATCGGCCCGCCGTCGTCCTCCGCTTCGCCGCGGAGGATCACGCACACCTCGTTCGACCAGGTGCGACGGACGGTGAGCGTGAAGCCCTCGACCTCGCCGAGGTCGGCGGGGACGTCGCCCTCGTCAGCGAACTGGAAGAAGATTCGCCGCCGGCCGGCGATGCGCTCCGGCCGGTCGAACGTCGCCCCGGCCTGTTGAGCCAGCACGCCGCCGGCGGTGGCGTCGACCACCACGCCCGCGGCGATGATGTACGCCCCGTCCTTGCCCGCCATGATCACGCCGGCCGCGGCTTCGCTGTCATCGGGCTTGTCCACGAGCGCCACCGGCACGGCGTACAGCAGCACGTGCACGCCCCGGTCCCGCAGCAGCGCGTCGATGGCCAGCTCGCCCGTCGCCGGGTCGAGCCAGTCGCCCTGCCGGCCGCCCATCGCGTCGATGCGCTCGACAATGGCCCGCCAGGTCGGATCGTCGCCGCTGGCGCTTTCGCCGCACATGCTCACGGTCAGCTCTTCGCCCACCGCGGTCCCGGCGGCGGCCAGGGTGACCTTCCGGCCCGACTCCACCGCCGCCAGCGCTGCCGCCACTCCCGCCAATCCGTCGCCTACCACCAGTACGTCCGTTTGAATGCGTGTCTGCACCTGTTCGTTCATCCGAGCAACCTCTTGTGATTGAGCCGTGTTCGGCAGGATCATACCCGATCCCGAAGCGCACATGATATGTCGGCCGCGCTCCGCTACACTCTGACACCGCCTGATTGACCGAACCGGAAGGAAAGGATGTCGCGAAGGGACATCGGACCATCTCACGACCGCGCCCGGCACGGACGCTACCGCAGCCCTCATCGCCAGCGGCACCACGCGCAGCTTCACGCGGAGGGCGGTGAGGGCTTTCCGCCGCTGCTCGATCATCCCATGGCGCCCACGAACGAGCCGGAGCTCGTCGACACGGATGAAGGGCTGGCCCGGCTCGTCGCCTCGCTTCGGGAGGCCGGCTCGTTCGGGTACGACAGCGAATTCATCGGCGAACATTCGTATCACCCGAAGTTGTGTCTGATCCAGGTGGCGACGCCGGAGACGGTGACGCTGGTCGATCCGCTGGCGGGGGTGGACCTCGATCCGTTCTGGCGCCTGCTCGCCGACGCGTCGGTGGAGAAGGTGCTGCACGCCGGGCAACAGGATCTCGAGCCGACGGTGCGTCATCTCGGCGAGCCGCCACGCAACGTCTTCGACACGCAGATCGCCGCCGCCTTCGTGGGGCTGCACTACCCGGTCGGCCTGGCGAAGCTCGCGTCGGAACTGCTCGACGCCGATCTGGGCCGGGGGCTGAAGTTCACGCAGTGGGACCAGCGACCGCTGTCGGAGATTCAGGTCTTCTACGCCGCCAACGACGTTCGCTACCTCCCCCTGCTGCGGCAGGAGCTCGGCGGCCGGCTCGACGAATCAGGCAACCTGCGGTGGTTCGAAAACGAATCCGCCACGCTCAGCGACGTCGAGCTCTACCGGTTCGATCCGACGAGCGGTCGGCTTCGCGGGCGCAGCGCCGAGTCGCTCAGCGCCCGCCAGCGGGCCATCCTGCGTGAGCTGCTCACCTGGCGGGAGCAGACCGCTCGCGAGCAGGACATCCCCCCGCGGTCGCTGCTCAAGGACGGGCTGCTCACCGCCCTGGCCCGCTCACGGGTGAAGTCGGTCTCGAAGCTGCGGGACTTTCGCGGATTCCCCCGGCCGGTGCAGCGTGAGTACGGCGAGGCGATCCTCGAGGCCATTGAGCGAGGCCGGGAGGCCCCGCTCAATCGCGGGCAGCGCAAACGCCCCTACGACCGTGATCCCCATCGCCAGCGCATCGACGCGGTGTGGGCGAGATTCGAGAAGTGGTGCGAGACCCACGAGATCGCCCCGCTCATGCTCACCAGCAAGGCCCAGATCGCCCAGGTCGTCTGCGCCGATGAGGCCGGCCACGACTGGCCCGCATGCCCGGCCACCGGGGGCTGGCGGGCCGAGATGCTCACTCCCCTGCTCACCGAGTGGCTGGAAGAGATTGAGTGACCGGCGTCGGCCCGACACGGACCGACTCGCCGCATAGCGTCACGTCGATCTCGCCGTGCTCGGCCGTCAGCTCCACCTCGCCTTCACGGACGGCGACGCGCAGTCGCACGCCGTGGAACCAGATCGAGAAGCAGTAGCCGCTCCACTGCGGCGGGAGCACGGGGCTGAGCGACAGCCGCCCGTCGTCCCAGCGCAAGCCGGCAAACCCGAGCACCACGCACTGCCACGCCCCGCCCATGTTGGCGGTGTGGATGCCCTGCCACGCGTTGCCGTGCAGATCGTCAAGGTCGAGCCGGGCGGTCTTGAGGAAGTAGTCGTACGCCTGCTCCACCCGCCCGAGCCGGGCGGCGACGATGCTGTGATGACAGAAGCTCAACGACGAATCGTGCGTCGTCTTCGGCTCGTAGTAATCGAAATCGCGGGCGACCTGTACCTGCTCGAAATGGTGCGGACAGATCACGTGGCCGGCGATCACGTCGCCCTGCCGCAGAAGCTGCGTTCGCATGATGCGGTCGTAGGACCACACCGCGTTGAGGGCGCCGCCCGGCGGGTCGGCCCGCAGATCGTGCGGTTCGAGCAGATCGAAACGGTCGTCCTGCAGATCCACGCCGAGCGGCTCGTGATACGGCAGACGAATGCCTCGGCCGACCTGCTCGAAGCGGGCGATCTCTTGTTCACTGAGTCCGAGGCGTTTGATCGCGGCCGCACGCTGCTCGGGACGGTGCTCCTTGAGTTCGGCGAGAAGTCGACCGGTGTTCAGCAGGTTCTCCCGGGCGAGCAGGTTCGTGTAGTAGTTGTTGTCCACGCCCTGGTGGTATTCGTCCGGCCCGAGCACGCGATTGATCACGTACTCGCCGGTCGCCTCGCGGTGGTAGACGCGGGACAGCCAGAAACGCGAGGTCTCGACCATCACGTCGATCCCGCCGTCGGCAACGAGATCGATATCGCCGGTGGCGCAGTACGTGTGCCACACGCCCCAGGCGACGTCGGCGGTGATGTGAATGCCGAGCAGAGCGAACTGCCAGAGGGTGCAGCTTTCCCCGCCGTCGGCGTCGGCCATGAAGGGAAACGCCGCCCCGCGGCAATCGAGTTCCGCCGCCTTCGCCTTCGCGCCGTCCAGGGTGTGCACGCGGAACCGCACCAACCCCTTCGCCACCTCCGGGGCGGTGAGGGCGAACATGGGCAGCATGAACACCTCGGTATCCCAGAAGTACGTGCCGAAGTAGTGCTCGCCGGTGAGCCCCTTGGCCCCGATGTTCACCGTGTGGTCGGCGTTCGGAGCCGACTGGAGCATCTGGAACAGGCAGTATCGCAGGCCTTGCGTGAGTTCCCCGGAGCCGCTGCGCTCGTCGATTTCGAGTTCGAGTTGCCGCCAGACGTCGGCCCAGGCGTCGCGCTGTGCGTCGAGCAGTGCGCCGAACCCCGCCGCATGGGCCTCCGTGAGCCAGCGGGCGACATCCGCGGCCGCATCGCCGGTACCATCAATGTCCCGACTCGTGGCGACGGCGGCGAGGCGGTCGATCGTCGCCGGCTCACCCGGCGCCAACGTGAAACTGACCGAACGTACGCTCGTCGAGGCCGCCTCCCCGGCCGGCTGCCATGGCGCGTCCGGCCCCGTGATCCGCTCACTTGCGGCCACCGCCATGTCGATGTCCGTGTCCAGGGTGCGCGCGGTCAGGCCGTGAAGATCATCGCCGTCAATTCGGCCGGTGACGTCGAAGTGCCGGTGGCGAACGTTGGTCACCTCGCCGTCGATGAGCGAAGTGACTGTCACTTCACTGGGCTTGTCAAGCACCGTCAGGCGAACCCGCGTAGCCGCGATATGCCGGTGCGTGCGTGACAGGAACCGGGTGAACTCGGCCCGAATTCGTGTCCCGGCCGGCGAACTCGCCGTGACCCTGCGCCGCAGCACGCCTTCGTCGAGGCGCAGCGTGCGCTCGTACGACTCGATCTCCCACGCGCCGAGATCCAGCGCCTGACCGTCGACCTCGATCCGCAGCGGCAGGTGGTCGGGCAGATTCACCATCTCCTTCGGGTGACTCGGCCGGCCCTTGAGCTGGATCATCTGCGGGTTGGGGTAGCTGTCGAACACGCCGGCGACGTAGTTGCCGCGCAGGGCCTCGGCGCCACCCACGCCCTCCTCGAACGACGCCCGCTGGCCCATGTAGCCGTTGGCCAGCGCGAGCACGCCCTCGGCCATGCGATAGCGCTGCGAATCGAACCGCCGCTCGGTCACCTGCCAGGGATTCACTTCGAACCATCGTGCGGGCTGCGTCATGCCATCTCCTGCATCGCGGGTTCAGGTTAAGAGAGGGCCACTCGGCATCCGCCACTACACGTCCACCGGCAACTGACCCCAAGCCGGACCGCAGCAAACGCGAAGGTCCGGATTCGATCGCCCCGCCCCGCAGGCATGTGGAACGCCTTAATCCGGGCTCTGCGCGAACACTCGTCCCGCTCTGCGTTCGCCGCGCTACTTAGCGCCTCCGCGGCGAGGCCGCGCGGCGTTACTTCAGGTCGTCTTCCAGCTCTTCGAGGAACTCGTCGATCATTTCGTCCTCGCCTTGGTCTTCGAGGATGTTCTCGGTTTCGCCGAGGGTGCCCTGGACCTTCTGTTTGGTCTCTTCGTGGAAGCGGACGTAGCCCCAGAGGTAGGGCTCGATCTTCGCTTCGGAGGGAATGTCGGAGACGAGTCCGGTGGCCTTGTTGGCCCAGTAAACGCGGCGGAGGACCTCGAAGCCGTCCGGTCCGGTCACGAGCATGCCCCAGTCCATCTTGACCCGCTGACCGTCGCGGGGTTCGAAGCGCAGCTCGTCGAGCGGGATCGCCGCCTCCACGACGTAGCCGTCGCCGTCCGACCGCCGGGCGAGCCGCACGCCGCTCATCTTCGTCACGCGATCGAAGGAGACCCGCGAAACCGGCGACATCACCTCCCACTTTTCTTCGTCGCTCGCCTCGGGCACGACCGCGTCGTAGAGCACGGCAAGCGGTCGCTGATCGAGCCAGGTCATGAGCAGGCGGAAGTCGCCTTCAACGGGGAAGCGTCGGTCATCCGGGGCCCGGGGATCGCGGGCCATCTTCAGGTCGACCGCGGCCCCGGTCTTGAACATCCGGTCCCACCGGTTGCCGGCGTTCTTCATCGGCCCGTACCCCTCGGTGCGATAGCAGAGGTACAGGAACGCATCGTCGTAGGCGATCCAGAAGTCGGCGACCCGCGTCTGTTCGAAAATGTGAGCGTCGGACTCGCCCCATTCATCCGCGCGGCCGTCGATGCGGATCGATTTCTTCGTGCGGTAGCAGTCGACAACCGGGGCGCGTTTGAAGACCTTCTCGACTTCCTGGCGGGCCTGCCAGGCCTGCGTCTCGGCGAGGTCCTGCAGCGTCACGTCAATCGAACCGGTGAATCGCTTGAACCGA
>CAYFQS010000032.1:0-17551 GCA_964345245.1 uncultured Planctomycetaceae bacterium
TGCGGCGGAGAAGTGCTTCGCCGAGTCCGGCTACGACGGGCTGACGATCCGAGCGGTGGCGAAGGCGTGCGGGTGCTCGGTGGGCAGCATTTATCGCTACTTCGGGGATAAGCGGGCGATGGTGCTGGCAATGTGCAGTCGGCTGTTCGAACCGGCGGCGACGGCTGCGGAGTCGCCCGGCAAAGACCTGGCCGCCGCGGTCGCGCAGTACAGGGATCTCGCCCGACAGCATCGCGAGGCCTACCAGTTGATGTTCTGGCTGGCGGCGCAGGAGGGTGAAGGCGGCGCCGCGATGCCGGCCGTCGTCGAGCGCGTGGTCGACGGGTGGGCGGCCGCGGTGGGCGACGCCGACCGCGCCCGGCAGCGCTGGGCGATGGTGCACGGCCTGGTCACCGCCGGAGTGGGCGAGGGCTTGGCGGAGTCCCCTGAACCGATCGCCGCCCCCGGTCCACCGCCAGGAACTGCCCCGGAAGAACCGCCCGAACGCCCCGCCGCCCTTCGGGACGATGTGACGCTCTTATGACCGACCACCGCGACCATCCCGTCGTGACGCCGCACGACCGCGAAGCGGCCGAGGCCCCCGTCGTCGTCAGCCGCTGGGCGATCCATCGGCGGATGTACGACTGGGTGCTGGGCTTCGCCCATCACAAACATTCGACGACCGCCCTGTTCGTGCTGAGCTTCGCGGAATCGAGCTTCTTCCCGATTCCGCCGGACGTGCTCCTCGGGCCGCTGTGTCTCGGTCATCGCAAGAAGTCGATGTGGTTCGCCGCGGTGTGCACCGTGGCGAGTGTGCTCGGGGCGTTGCTCGGCTACCTGATCGGCTACGCGGCGATCGATCTGGCCCTGCTGATCCCCGGCGTGGACCAGGAAGGCATCGACTGGCTGGCGGGCGAGTTCGACCTGCGCGGACAGTGGTATGTGTTCGTCGCGGCCCTGACGCCGATCCCGTTCAAACTGCTGACCATCACCGCCGGGTTCGCGAAGATGAACCTGCTCGTGTTCATCCTCGCGTGCATTTTCGGGCGCGCCTCGCGATTCTTCGCCGTGGCGGCGATGTTCTGGTGGATCGGTCCGAAGGCCGTGCCGTTCATCGACAAGTACTTCAACTGGCTGTCCCTGGCGTTCGTGGTGCTGCTCGCCGGCGGGTTCGTGGTGGTGAAGGTGCTGGGATGACGGCGGCCATCGTTTGGCCGCGACCCAAGTCTGCGAGGCGAGGGCGATGCGGAACCCGGACCTTCGCTTCGCTGCAGTCCGGCTTGAAGAGCGCGGAACCGCGCGGTTTGAACAGCAACGAAAGGCATGAATCATGAACGTACTGGTCGCCGGCGGCGCCGGCTACATCGGGTCTCATGCGGTGAAGATGCTCTGTGATCATGGTCACCGCGTGGCGGCGGTGGATAATCTCTATCGCGGTCACGCCGTGGCCGTGGACGAACGAGCCACCTTTGTCGAGGCGGACCTGGCCGAGACGGACAAGCTGACCAAGGCCCTTGACGAATTCGACATCGACTGCGTGATGCACTTCGCCGCGCTGGCGTATGTGGGCGAGTCGGTGGACGAACCGCTTCACTATTACGACAAGAACACCGCGGGCACGATCAGTCTGCTCAAGGCGATGGCCGCGGTGAACGTGCCGCGGATGGTGTTCTCCAGCACGTGCGCCACGTACGGCGAGCCGGAGCAAATGCCGATCGTCGAGACCATGCCGCAGCGGCCGATCAATCCCTACGGCTGGTCGAAGCTGTTCGACGAGCAGATTCTCAAGGACTACCTGGCGGCGGCGGACGGTTTCGCCTTCGCCGCGCTGCGGTACTTCAACGTGGCCGGCTGCGCCGCGGACGGATCACTCGGCGAAGACCACGAGCCCGAGACGCACCTGGTCCCCATCGTCCTCGAGGCGGCGATGGGCAAACGCGATCACGTGACCATCTTCGGCACCGACTACCCGACGCCCGACGGCACGTGCGTCCGCGATTACGTGCACGTCGAAGACCTGTGCGAGGCCCATATCGTGGTGATGGAAGCCCTGCAGCCGGGCGAGAGCCGATTCTACAATCTCGGCATCGGCCGGGGCTATTCGGTGCGGGAAGTGATCGACTCGGCCCGACGGGTGACCGGCGAGCACATCAAGGCGGTGGAAGGCGACCGGCGGCCGGGCGATCCGCCCGAACTCTACGCCAACGCCGACCAGATCAACGCCGAGCTCAACTGGCGGGCGAAGTACACCGACATCGACGAGATCGTGCGCACCGCGTGGAACTGGTTCCGGAAGCACCCGGATGGTTACGACGAGCAGTGAGACGCTGCTTCGTCAGATTGTCCCTGCTTCCCGGCTCGCCAGCGGTCGTCCGGATCGGTTGAGCAAGATCGGTTGGCGCGATCGCTGTCACACGCGCAGCCGGGATAGCTGTTGAGCCAGCTCTTCAGGCCGGCGAGAAGTCGTCGCCAGGGCCCGGGGGAATTGTCGTTTGCCTGTTGACTCATACCCTCATTATAGATGCTGCAGACCGGCCTTGCGTTACAGATTTCTCCGGCACCTTGCCAAGCGGCGGCACGTCGGGATAATGCGGCATCCTTAACCCGCGCGTTTACTGCTCCAAGGAAGGCACGAGCATGAGTGAGAAGAAGATTCAGGTATTGCTGGTCACCGGCGGGCCGTACCACGACGCTCCCGAGAGCATCGCCGGGCTGCAAAACGCCCTGGTTCAGCGCTGCGACGTGACTCAGACCGAAAAAGTCGCCGACCTCGGCGAGCTCGCCGACGGCCGGTTCGACGTGGCCGTCATTTACACCACGCATCGCGAGGGTGAGTTGACCGACGCGCTCGCGGAGACGCTGGAGAAGTTCGTGGCCAACGGCGGCGGGCTCGTCGGCGTCCACGCCGCGACCGGCAGCTTCACCGACAACGAGCGCTACATGAAGCTCATCGGGGCCCAGTTCGAAGGCCACGGTCCGGTGGTCGAGTTCACCGTGCGTCCGACCGATCCTGAGCATCCGGTGGTGGCGAGGACGGATGCGTTCCGAATCACGGACGAGCTTTACCTCATGAAGGACCACGCCGACTACGAGACCTTCGCGGTGGCCCACTGGCAGGGCCAGGATCGGCCGATGGGTTACGAGCGGCAGGTCGGCAAGGGGAAGGTGCTCTACCTCGGCAACGGTCACGACGCCCGAGCCACGCACAACCCGCACTTCCAGCGGATGCTCGAACGGGCGGTGCGCGTCGCGGCGGGCGAGACGTACGATACGAAGATCACGGCCGGCGTGCTCGGCTACGGCGGGGCGTTCAACATGGGCAAGGCCCACAGCGAGGCCATTCGCGCCCAGCCCGGCATGGATGTCACGGCGGTCTGCGATATCGACCCCAGGCGCACCGAACAGGCGAAGACGGAACTCGGCGATTCGATCAAGACGTGGAACGATCCCGAGGCGTTTCTCACGGACGGCGAGTTCGATCTGTGCATCCAGATCCTGCCGCACAATCTGCATGCGGCGTACTGCATCAAGGCATCGGAAGGCGGCAAGCACGTGGTGACGGAGAAGCCGTTCTGCGTGACGCTGCAGGAAGCGGACGACATGATCGCCGCGTCCCGGAAGGCCGGGAAGATGCTGAGCTGCTTCCACAATCGGCGATGGAACGGCGACTTCCACACCATGCTCAAGATGATCCGCGCGGGGAAGATCGGCGAGGTCTTCCGCATCGACGCGGCGATGGGAGGCTACGCCGAGCCCCGCACGTGGTGGCGGTCGAGTAAGGAGATCAGCGGTGGGCTCATGTACGACTGGGGCGCCCACTACATGGACTGGACGCTCAACTTCGCCAACAAGCGGATCAAATCCGTCACCGGCGATTTCCAGAAACGCAAGTGGCATCACGTGACGAACGAAGACTTCACCTACGCCCTGGTGCGGTTCGAGGACGATACGACGGCCACGCTGGAACAGAACACGCTGAATTCGGTGCCGAAGGGCAACGGCTGGCGGGTGCTCGGCACGGAGGGTGGCCTGGCGAACGACGGGCCGGGCGGCGAGATCACCTGGGTCCACTTCGAGCAGGGCCAGCGGGTGGAAGGCCGGATGCCTGTGCCGAAGAGCAGTTGGGCCGCCTACTACGCCAATGTCGGCAATCACCTGATCATGGACGAACGGCTGGTGGTCACGCCGGAGCAGGCGCGGCGGGCGATCGGCGTGATCTACCTCGCGGAGCAGTCGGCCAAGAAAGGCGGCGAGCCGCTCGAACTGCCCGGCGAAGCCGACTTCGAGCCGAACTACATGATCCCCTGGTAAGCGAACCGCCACTACTTCAAGCGGGCAGCAAGACCAGTTCCCGCCCCGGTTCATTGCACCAATGCCGGTCGGCGTGCGTCATGGCGTTCACGTCCTCGCGGTGTAGCGGCGGGCGAGGATGTCGACCGGCCACTCGTCCATCTCAAAGGCCTCTTCGTCAAGCGGCAGATCGACCCGGTCGCCGCGGACCATGGAGAGATAGGCGGCGAGGTTGAGTTCGGCGCTCGCCGCGATCTGCGTCAGCCCGACCGTCGGCTCCTCGCCGCCCTCGATCCAGTCGAGCAACCCGTGGACGACAGCGTCCCACGCGGATTGGTGATCGCCGGGGATTTCCTCGACTTTCCGCCCTTCCGCGGTGTCGACCACCAGCTTGCCTTCGCCGTACACACGGATCGTCCCTTCGCTGCCGACGAGGGTCATGGTGCACTCACCGACCCGCGCCCCGCCGTCGACCACGCCCTTTCCGCCGCCTTCGAATTCGAAGTACGCCACGGCGTGGTCTTCCATGGCTTGGCCGAAGCCGCGGTGCTCGCGCACCCGCCCCTGGCCGAACACCCATCGCACCGGGCGGTCCTCGTGTAAAAAGCGGAACATGTCCAGCCAGTGCGAGCCCCATTCGCTGAGGTCCCAGTTGGGGATGCCGGCCATGCACATCACGGGATTGCCGACGGTGCCGCCGCTGTAGAGCTCGCGGGCCCGCTGGAAGGCGCCGAGATAGCGCCGCATGTGCCCGCCGACGAGCTTCACGCCGGTGCGCTCGAGCACCTCGCGCACGCGCCGCAGGTCCGCCGGGCTGTTCACGAAGGGCTTCTCGCAGACGATGCCTTTCACGCCGGCCTCGGCCGACGCCTCGATCATCTCGGCGTGCAGGCCGACGTACGTGCCGATGCTCACGACGTCCGGTTTGAGTTCGTCGAGCATCCTGCGGTAGTCATTGAACCGCTGGGGGGCCTGGAACTTCTCGCAGAAGAACTTGAGGTTGTGGTCGTTGATGTCGGCCCCGGCGACGAGGTCGACGCGGGGGTTCCGCTTGAACGCCTCGCCGTGGACGTGGCCGATGGCGAAGCCCTGAATCCGTTCGCCGCCCCCGCCGCTCGCCTTGCCCACGCCGATCACCGCCGCGGTGTACTTCCGGTCACTCATAACCGTGTGCCTCCTTTTCCTGCTCAATCCGCCCACTTGCGCAGTCGCTCCGCGGACTGTTTGACTGCGTCTTCCCCGGCGATCTCCAGCGTCGTCGGTCCGTCGAAGCCGACCTCGCCAAGGGCCTCGACGATCTTCTCGATGCCCACCACGCCGTCACCGAGCCGGATGGTGGCCATGCCGCAACCGTACATCGTGCCGCGTTTCGATTTCCATTCCTCTGGCATGTCCTTCCAGTGCACGTGGCGGATTCGCTTACCGAAAACCCGGACGAAGTGTATCGGGTCCCCGCCGCCGAGCCAGCAGTTGCCCGTGTCGAGGTTTACGCCCACGATGTCCTCGTGGCCGAGGGAGTCAAGGATCGCCTGCATGGTCGCCACGTGGTCGGTCAGCACGCCGTGCGGTTCGATGAGCAGTTCGACGCCAAGTTCGGCTGCCCAGCGCACCGGCTCGTGCAGCTTCTCCCGGACGCAGAAGAGCATCTCGTCCTGCGTGAGGTTGTGGCCGAAGTCGGTCTTCGGGTCGCCCTCAGTGGTGATGACCTGCTTGATCCCGAGCAGGTGAGCCAGGCGAATCGCCTTGATGATCTCGGCAGTGCCGTAGCGGTCGGGCGAAGGCGGGTCCAGGAGATTCGCGTGGGCACAGACGCTGGTGAGGGTGAGATCGAATTCGTCGACCATCTCACGAATCTTCGCCGGGTGGCTGTCGAGCGACAGCGATGCGGCGAAGCCGTACTCGACGCCGAGCATCCCGCCGTTGTGGTTATCGGTGAGGTCGGCGTAATCAAAGCCCATCTCGCGAATCAGCTGAAACTGCCGCCGCATCGGCGCGAAGGGCTCAACAAGGGCGAAGCATCCGATGATCATGAAGCGCTCCTTTGGCGCTACGATAGACGGGCTGATGGCCGTCAGTCTATTGGGAGATGCTTCCGGGGTCGGCGATCCGGGGTGGAACGGCAAACCCACCGGGACCGCGACATCCGAAGCCCGAATCTCTGAACCGGGTGCCGATGGCGCAATGGCTCAATGAACAGCGGCCGCATGCGTGGGGGCCTGTTTGGTGATTCGGGCGTTCGGGCATTCGGACATTGAATCGGAGATTCGGACTTCGGGTTTCTGGTTTCCCTTTCGCGCCTGTGCGCCCTCCCATTCCCTCTTGCCTCCGCCCGCCCGCCACGCCATGATGCGACCATGCGAATCGTGGCCATCGGCGACATTCACCTGTATCGGCTCTGGCTTCGGCCGTGGGACCTGCTGAGTAAGCGGGCGCTGGGAGCGCTGAACCTCTGGCTGAATCGCCGGCATCGCTTTTTGCTGGTCAACGCGCCTCGACTCGTCGAACGCGTCAACGAGATAGCACCGGATCGGATCGTGTGCACGGGTGATCTGACCACCACAGCCCTGCAGACCGAGTACCGCGATGCCGGCGCCCTGTGCGGGGAACTGAACGCCATCGCCCCGCTGTTCGTCGTGCCGGGCAATCATGACCGCTACACCTTCCGAGCGAGCCGAACCCGCCGGTTCGAGACCGCACTGGGCGGGATGACGGCAAACGCCTGGCCGCACCACCTCGAACTGAACGAGCGCATGTCCCTGATCGGTCTCGACCCCACGCGGCCGAACGTGGTGACGGATCGCGGATGCGTCGGCCCGCGTCAACTCGCGGAACTTGCCGATCTGTTGAAGTCGCTACCCGCCGACCGAAGGGTGATCGTCGTGTGCCACTACCCGCTGGCCACGCCGCGGGGCCGTGCGGTCGAGCCCGAGCGTCACGCCCTGATCGATCGCACGCAGCTCATCCGTTGTCTGACCGACGCCGGGCGACCCACCCTGTACCTTCACGGACACATTCACGAGCCGTGGTGCTTCCGACCGCCCGGGGCGCCGAACGTCACGTCCGTCGACCTCGGCGCGACAATCATGACCGATAACGAACATCCCGCGGGACAGGGCTTCTGGGAGATCAACGTCGCTGCCGTCCACGACGACACGCCCTGGTCGCTGACCCGCCACGTGCCCGGTCCGGAAGGATGGCAAGCGGTCGCCGTGCAGGTACCCGGCGAATCCGGCGAGCCGGCCAATGTGATGCCGGCGGGATAGAATGGGCCGGTTGGAGTCGTACGCCCGATCAGCCGATGAGAGGACGGGGTTTGTGCACGGCCGGAGTCTGCTGCGAGGATCAGGGAGCTATCCATGTGCGGGATCGTTGCTTACGTCGGCCCGAAGCAGGCCGAGTCGCTGCTCATCGAAGGACTGAAACGCCTCGAGTACCGCGGCTATGACTCCGCCGGGGTCGCCATCGTCAGTGACGACGACCTCAACGTCGTGCGCGCCAGGGGCCGTATCAGCGTCCTGGAAGATCGCCTTACGGAACTCGGCGGCGCGTCGGGCACGCTGGGCATCGCCCACACCCGCTGGGCGACACACGGCCCGCCGACCGAGGCGAACGCCCATCCTCATCGCGATTCCAGCGGCCGACTGGCGGTGGTTCACAACGGCATCATCGAGAACTACACCGCCCTGCGGCAATACCTCGAACAGCAGGGCCACACCTTCACCTCCGACACGGACACCGAGGTGCTCGCCAAGCTGATCGGGCAGATCCACAATGGCGGGGAGAAGACGTTGGAGCAGGCGGTCCGTGGCGCGCTGCGGGAGGTCACCGGGGCTTACGCCATCGCCGTGGTCTGCGCCGACGAGCCGCACACGCTCGTCGTGGCTCGCAAGGGCTCGCCCCTGCTGATCGGCCTGGGTAACCAGCACTTCGTCGCCGCCTCCGACGCCACCGCCATCGTCAGCCACACCACGCAGGTCATCGCCCTCGACGACTACCAGATGGCCCGGCTGAGCGTGAACGGCAACGGCCCGGAGATTCGCACTTCCACTATCGACAACGTCACCGTCACGCCCGACGTGTATGAACTGGAGTGCGATCTTCAGCAGATCGAGCTGCGCGGCTACGACCACTTCATGCTCAAGGAGATCATGGAGCAGCCGCAGGCGTTGACCGACGCGCTTCGCGGCCGCATCGATCGCCGGGAGGGGCGCGTGGTGCTCGGCGGACTGGCCAACCATAGCCGCGACCTCGTACGGGCCCGGCGGGTGATTCTCACCGGCCAGGGGACCGCATTTCACGCCTGCATGATCGGCGAGTACCTGCTCGAAGAACTGGCCAAAATCCCCGCCGAGACCGAGTACGCCTCGGAGTTCCGCTATCGCAACCCGATCATCGAGGACGGCACGGTGGTGATCGCGATGACCCCGCCCGAGGAAACCGCCGATACGCTGGCCGGCCTGCGGGAGGCGAAGGAGCGCGGCGCCCTCGGGCTCGGCGTGGTCAACGCGGTCGGCTCGACCATCGCCCGTGAGACCGATGCCGGGGTGTACCTCCACGTCGGGCCGGAGATCGGCGTGGCGTCGACCAAGGCCTTCCTCGGACAGGTCACCGTCCTCACGCTGATCGCCCTGTTCCTCGGACGCCGCAAGTTCCTCAGCACCGAACAACTCGCCCAGAACCTCGACGCGCTCGAACGCATGCCCGGCCACATCGAGCGGATCACCCGGCAGTCCGACATGATCCGCAAGGAGGTGGCGAAGGTCGTGCACCGGGAGAACTGGCTGTTCCTCGGGCGGGGGCTCAACTACCCCGTCGCGCTGGAAGGGGCGCTGAAGCTGAAGGAGATCAGCTACATTCATGCCGAGGGCATGCCCGCGGCGGAGATGAAGCACGGCCCGATCGCCCTGATCGACGAGGGGATGCCGGTGGTGTTCGTCGTCCCGCGGGGCAGTCAGTACGACAAGGCGATCAGCAACATCGAGGAAGTGAAGGCACGAGGCGGGCGGATCATCGCCGTGGCCGACGAGGATGACGTGCAGATCAGTCGATATGCGGACACGGTGTTCTCGATCCCGCACGTGCCCGAGCCGCTGCAGCCGCTGCTGAGCGTGGTGCCTCTGCAGTTGCTGGCGTATCACGCGGCCGTGCTCCGCGGCCACGACGTGGACAAGCCGCGAAACCTCGCGAAGTCGGTGACCGTCGAGTAGGCCAAACCCATCCACGCCAGGCCACAACGCAGCTCAAGACCATCGCGAGTTCCGCCAAATCACGCTGGAAGCTTGATCCGGACCTGCGCTGACGCCGCGGCAGGCCTTGACGCCGACTGTGCCCGCCGCGGCGATCTGATACCATGACCGTCGATTGACATTCGACGGAGCATGGATCATGGCACGAATCGCGCTGATCACGGTGGTTTTGGGCGGGTTGCTCGCCGGCTGCACGCAATACGTCAACATTCCCAAGCTGAAGGGGGACGTGGCGGTGGACAGTCCGAACCTGGGCGATGTGCCCAAGGTCGAAATCGCCGCCCTGAATTATCTGCTGAAGCGCCGGCCGGCGCCGGGGCCTTACGCGATCGCCCTACCCGCCGGGACAACCCCGAAGACGTACGAACGGGTGCTTTCGGAGTTACCTGATCTCGGCACGCCGGTGGGCGAAGGGCAGGGCGCGCCGGTAAAGCTCCAGATCGCCCGCGTGTTTATTCGTAACTTCTCCGCCCAGGTCGACGTGGTCACCAGTGCCGTGGGCGGTAAGGACCAACTCATCAGCGTCTTCCTCAAGCACGATTTCCTTCGCGGCTGGTACGTGTACTACGACCGGGCGTGGCGGTTGTCGATCGAGGCGGCGCTGCGGGCGAGCGGCGCGGCCGCCGCCGAGGCCCCGCCCCGTCCTGCCCTGCGCCCCATGATCAAAGCCGACCAGCCCCCGGCCCCACCGGCTCCACCGGCTCCACCGGCCGAGGATGCCGACGTGGTCGAGACGCCCCTGCCGGGGTCGGCCGAGGAGGTCGACGATGCCGCGGCGGTCGAGACGCAACCCGCCGAGCAGCCGCAGCTCGACGGTGCGGAACAGGACGTGCGCCCCCTCCCGGTCGAGTGATCCCACCCCCGTCGGCCCACCAGGAAAACGCGGCGGCCCGACTGCAGTGGACCGCCGCGAACTTCCCGCTTCCCAGCGGTTGATCTCAGTCGTACAGGGGCGAGAGGAACTGGATCGTTGTTTCGATCGTGAAGTTCGACTCGGTCAAGTGACGTTCGGCGAAGAAGAAGTCGAAATCGTACGTCTGGCCGGCTTCCAGGCCGAGCTGGTCGGCGAGCGTGTCCACATTCACCGAGCCGAACACTTCCGAGTGCACGCCGCCGAGATCCACCACGAGGTGGTCGTTGATGTACACCCACACGTCATCGTCGCCGGAGAACTCGAAAACCATGTCCTGGTCGCGTTGGGCGGGCTGGGTGTAAGTGAACTTGGTGTGAATCTCGAAGGTGAAGTGGTAGTTGTGGGGATTGCCTTCGTTGCCGAAGAGCTGGCCGTCGATGGGGAAGAAAGACTGGCCGTTGTGTTTGCTGGCTTCGAAGCGATAGATGCCGTCGCCGTCGGCGTCGTTCAGCTCAATGCTCAGGGGCACCGAGCGGTTGACGCCCTCGACGTTTCGGTACCACTGGTTGAACGACTCGCTGCCCGCGATCATCGCGTTGGCGAGATCGGCATCCGGGTTAAGCACGGGCTTGCCGTCCTCGCCGAGGGTGGGCTGCACGATGCCCTGGCGCAGGCCGAAGCTCTTGTCCGGATATTCCATGTCGGGATGGGACTGCTGGAAGTCGCGCAGCGTACCGGAAAGCTCGATGCCGTTCTGAGCCGAGGCGGCGGTGACCAGCCCGAACGAAAGCAAACATGCGCCAACGGTGAGCTTGAGCGGGTTCATGACAAATACTCCAAAGGCCTCACAGTGTGGTGACCAATCCGATTCGCCGTCCTGGATCACACGGCCGCTTTGCCGTTAACCGGACCGTACGATTCACCCGCCCCCGACGCCAGCCTCCTTCCGAACAATTTGCATTTCCCAGGGTGCCCGAGCGCTGCAGTCGTCATATTCGTTACAAGCGGCCCCGAGGGGCAAAAGCGAAGGGCGCCGGTCGACGACCGACGCCCTTCGCTGGCTGGACCCCCGATTCTGATTCAGTCATACAGTGGCGACAGGAACGGCATGTTCGTCTCCAGGGTGAAGTTCGATTCCACCGTGTGCCGTTCGGAGAAGAAGAAATTGAACGCATAGTTCTTCCCCGGCTGCAGGCCGAGCTCGTCGGCAAGATCATCGATGTTGACCCGCGACCACTTCTCGGAATGCACGCCCCCGAGATCGACCACCAGCACGTTGTTGATGAACACCCACACGTCGTCGTCACCGGAGAACTCGAGGATCAGCGCGTCCTCGCGTTCCACGGGGTCGGTGTAAGTGAACAGGGTATCGATCTCGAACGTGAAGTGGTAGTTATGCGGCCGACCTTCATCGCCGAACATCCGCCCGTCAGCGGGGAAAAACGACTGGCCGTTGTGCTTGCTCGCCTCGAAGCGATAGATGCCGCCGGGGGCGTCCTGTCCGTTGTCCAGTGTGATCGTGTGAGGCACGGACTGATTCACTCCGGAGACGTTGCGGAACCACTGGTTGAACGATTCCACCGATTCGATCCGCCACTGCGGGTCGATCGCGGGTGTGCAGATAAAGGTCACGCGAATCTTGTCGCCTTCGCCGGAGACTTCCAGCGGTGATTCGTCGGGCTTGTCGAACCGTTCACCGTAACCCGGCCCATCGCCGCTGGCGTTGTTGCCCGCCTTGACCCAGCAACCGACGATGGTCCGTCCGTCGTGGCCATCCGGCACGTCGAACGTGCCCGTCGTGCCCTGGTTCAGTTCGTCGTACTTGTATTCCGTGCCGTCGTCGAGTTCGACCACTACGTTGGACAGGTCCTTCTGCGAGGTGATGTAGACCGCGGTGCAGCCGCCGTCCCCTGCGTTCAGAACCGGCTTGCCGTCGTCGTCGAGTTGCGTGGCCACCATGCCGGTAATCAACGGGTACCGGCCGTTGTAGGTGTTCTCGAAGTCGGGGTGCTCGTCGCTGAAGTCGCGCAGCGTGCCCATCAGTTCGAAGCTGTCCGCCACCGCCCCGCTCGTCAGAGCGACCAACAACGCGACAATCATAGCGGTCATTCGCGAATTCATCATCGTAGTCCTTTGCTCGAATGCGATTTCCCAACCCAACGCACGATCCGCGTGAGGGCGCGGACCGGGAATCAACGTACGATTCGATGGCCGATGCGGCAAAGGTTTGGGGAAAATCACGACAAATGAATCCGCCGCCCCGCCCGCAGAACCGTCACAATCGGTACGGGGCACATGGCGATCGACGACGGTCGTCACACGTACAGGGCAAATCGTCGGATGATCGGTCGCAACACGACGAAGGCGGCGAAGCCGGCGGCGGCAAGGGCGGGCCCCGTCACGTCGATGGTGCGCAGCAGCACCACACCATGCAGCATCTCGAGACCGGCGACCAACGCCGTCGCCGCGGCAATGCCCGCGGCAAGGCGATGGCGTGCGGTGAGGCGGCCGCGACCGATGAGGAAGACCGCGGCCACGAGCCACACGTAACCGGCAAGCCCGGTCGCCAGCAACGGCAGTCCCTCGTCGTAAGGCAGCCAGAATTCACGCAGTCCAGGCAGCCAGACCACGTCAACCGCCGCGTCCGTGTCGAACGCTCCGGCAAGGAAGAACCAGCCGCCCCATCGGGCGAAGAAGGCGACGGCGGCCGCCGCGAACAGTCCCAGGGCCAGGCCTGCTCGCCAGCCGCCGGCCTGAGGCGGGACGAAACGCTTGAGTTTGCCGACGCCCCACCGCGCCCGGCGCCGCAACGCGCCGATGGCCAACGGGCCGGAAACCGCGCCGAGGAAGCCGCCGCCCGCATTCGCGACCAGGTCGCACAGCGATGCGCACCGGTCGGGCATCACCTGCTGCACGGCTTCGATGCCGAGCGCGGCGAAGGCGATGATGCATGCCGGGCCCAGCAGTTGCACAGCAACCGGCCAACCGCGCCCGCGAAGTCCCATTCGCAGCAGAATGCCCGCCGGCAGGTAAAGCACCAGATTGGTCACCCAGTCTTCGATCGGACCGGGGGTCCAGAGCAGCGCCCCCGGCCACGCCACCAGCCCCGCTCCATCCCCCGCCGGCTCAAAGGCGAACGGAAGCAGCGAGCCGTACGCCACGGCCACCAGCGAGGCGACGCCGAGGGCGAAGTACGGCGTCTTCCCGCCGGGCTCGTGATGCGTGTGAACGGTCTGGTGGTGCGTCACGCCTGGTCTCCGCGTTGATCTCCACCCTTCCAGGATGCAACGGGCGCGCCGTCCACTCACCGCCGGCCAGCAACGGCTCAATTCAGCCCGCAGGCACCACTTCCCGCGATGACTGCGCCACGGCAAACGTGAGGGTCGTATCGATTGTGCGGACGCCGTTCCGCCAGGCAACGTTCACCGTCGCTGGGGCTGAACACGAAGGCGCTCAGGTTGGGGCCTCGCCGATGTCCATGATGGCGCAGGCGTTGACCGGTTCGAG
Source organism: uncultured Planctomycetaceae bacterium (assembly GCA_964345245.1). Classification (GTDB taxonomy): domain Bacteria; phylum Planctomycetota; class Phycisphaerae; order Phycisphaerales; family Zrk34; genus CAYFQS01. The sequence continues at coordinate 13,876 of CAYFQS010000032.1, forward strand.
ATCGAGTTCGCGGGCCCGCCGCATCAACGCCTCCGATTCAGCGCCGGGGCTGACCCAAAGCTCCGCGACGTCGCCCCGGGCGGCGATCTGGTCCAGCAATTCCGCGCCGACCTTCGGCGGGACGTACAGCACGGCCCGGTCGATCGGCCCCGGCGGATCGGCAACGCGGCGATATGAGGGAATTCCCTCGACCGTGGTCTCTTTCGGGTTCACGGCGACCACGTCGTGCCCGCGGCGTGCATAGGCGCGAACCGCCCGATTGCCGTATTTGGAGCGGTCTTGCGACGCTCCGATAATCATCACCCGCATGTCGCACCTCTATGGTCCGCGTGGCGGCGCGCGGACTTTCCTCGCGGCCATCCTAAACACATCGCCCTGTCCCGTCGATGACGATGAGGAGGCCTGCCCATGGTCTGGCAAACGAGGCAAGCGGGGAAGTTTCTTTTTGCCTCGACGTCAAATGAATCGTAGGTTCCATGGGTGAATGGTCGAAATGGCAAACCCGCCGCGAGGCGGGGGCGCAAAGCGAACGGTTCCTTCAGGGACGGCCGCGCTGCCCCGAGCCGACCTCATGACTCGGGTGACCTGAGTCTTCGCTCCGGACCCGACTGGGCCGCTGGAGCGCGGGCACGCCTCCGGACGTACGGAGGGTGGGGTCGGGGCAGAGCAGTGCGAACCCCCCGCTGTCACGGAGGCGTGATCAACATGGGCTTCGGTCTGGTCCAACGCAATCTGAGTCCCATCGGCATCGACTTCGGTTCCGACAGCATCAAGCTCCTGCAGATGATCCGCGACGATCCCCCCAAGCTCGTCGCCGCCGCCGCCATGGACATCCCCATGGAATGTCGGCAGGACCCGGCGACGTTCCACGGGTTCGTGGAGCAGGCCCTGCGGGAGTTGATGCGGGAAGGCAAGTTCAAAGGCCGGCGGGCGGTGGCGTCGATTCCCGCGGCCCACACCTACGTCCAGCACCTGCGCCTGCCGCGGAGCGAAGATGACGACCTCGCCCTGCAGATCGAGGCCGAGCTTCGCGGCAAGCTGCCCCTCGATCCCACCGCGATGGTGATCCGCCACGCCCGGGTGGGCGAGGTCATGGCCGACGGCGGAGCGAAGCAGGAAGTCGTTTGCCTCGCCGCTTCCCGCGACGCGGTGATGCGACACGTGCAGACGGCGAAGCGATCGAAGATCAACGTGGTGGGCATGCACAGCGAGCCGATGGCAATCCTGCAGGCCTTCGCCCACCTGCATCGCCGGGCCGGGGACGAGCAGCGAACCACGTTCTTCGTCGACATCGGGGCGAAGACGACCAAGGCCCTGATCGCCCACGGCGGGGCCCTGGCCTTCGCCAAGAACATCCAGGTGGCCGGCGAACACTTCATCCGTCAGTTCGCGACGGAGCAGTCGATCGCGCCTTCCGAGGCGCGGCTCGAACGCATCCGACATGCGACGGACAAAGCGAGCGAACCGAAGGAACCGCCCCAGGCCGAACCCCCGCCGGTTCCGGAGATGGAAAGCCAGGATCAGCGGGAGTCCGCCTCGTCGCTGGCGATGATCGACGCGGTGATGGAATCCGAAGCAGACGACACGACGGGCGGCGCTCCGGAAGCCGCGACCGCCCAGCCGGGACCGGCGAGGGCCGTCGCCGCCGCACCCGCGGAGCAATCGCAGAGCGAGATGCTCGACTGCCTGGTCGACGAGCTGCAGCTCTGTCTCGGCTACCACCAGTCGCTGTTTCCCGATCGGCCGGTCGAGAAACTGGTGTTCCTCGGCGGCGAGTCGCGGCACGTCGACATGTGCCAGCGCATCGCCCGCGCGCTGCGGCTACCGGCCCAGCTCGGCGATCCGCTCGCCCGCGTGCTGCGGTCCGACACCGCCCAGCCGCCCGTCGGCGTCGACCTCCGCCAGCCCCAGCCGGGTTGGGCCGTCCCCCTCGGCCTGTGTCTGTTGCCGACGAACCTTTGACCGATTTTCCCAGGAGCGTCCGTCATGGCGACCCAGAAGAGCATGAGCTTCCTGCCCGAGGACTACATCCAGCGTCGGGTGGAGCAGCGCACGAACCTGATCTGCCTGACGCTGTTCGGCGTGGTGCTGATCGGCGTGGTCGGGGCCTTCACCGTTTCCTGGCGTCAGCGGGCCGAGGTCCGTACGCAGCAGCAACAGGTGAACGACGCCTACGAAAAGGCCGCCCAGCGCATCGAGCAGCTCAATCAACTGCAGGACCAGAAACAGCGGATGCTGGCCAAGGCGCAGGTGACCGCGTCCCTGCTCGAGCCGGTGCCGCGCACCTTCCTCCTCGCCGAGTTGGTCAACCGCATGCCGCCCACGCTGAGTCTGCTGGAGCTGGAAATCGACAGCAAGAAGGTCTCGCCGCGGACCCGCCACATCGACCGCAAGACCTCGGCCCTGCGCAATGCCCGCAAGGTGGCCGGTTCGGCGAACGGCGAGAAGGGCAAGGCCGACCCGCCGAGTCAGCCCCCGGCCGTGCCGCGCTACGAGGTCAACGTGGACATCGTCGGCATCGCGCCCACTGACGTGCAGGTGGCCCAGTACATGACCGCCCTCTCGCAGTGTCCGTTGCTCAGCGACGTGGGGCTGGTCTTCTCCGAGGAGAAGATCGTGGAGGACCTGACCATGCGGCGGTTCCGAATGGAGATGCAACTGGACCTGCAGGCCGACGTGCGTCAGATCGAACCGCTGATCGCTCAGCGACGGATGCCGCGCGATCCGATGAAGGAAGCTGTTTCACCCGATACCGAAGCCGCGGGCGGCGGGTCGTTCCTCGACCGCCTGTGGCGGCAGATGCCAGGCGGCAAGGACTAAGCCCTATGCGATTCGGACTACGAGAACTGGTGTTCCTGCTCGTGTTGCTGGGCATGCCGCTCGCGGCATGGTGGTTCGTCTTCCAGCCACACAACGAAGAGATCGAACAGGCACGCGAGGAAATCCGGGTCAAGCAGATCAAGCTGGAGCAGCTTGAGAATGCGACCCGCCGGATCGATGACCTCGGCCGCGAGATCGATCGGCTCACCGAGGCGATCGAGATCTTCGAGGCGAAGCTGCCGGCGGAGAAAGAAGTGGAGGTCATTCTCAAAGAGGTGTGGGAACTGGCCAGCCGCCGCGGGCTCAAGCCCAAGAGCGTCCGCACCGAGAAACCGAAGAAGTCGGCGCGTTACAGCGAGCTGCCGATCAAGATGCAGATCGCCGGCGACTTCGACGGGTTCTACCAGTTCCTGCTGGAACTGGAGCGGCTCAGCCGCATCACCCGCATCCACGAGATGTCGCTCAAGAAGTCCCGGGGCGAGGAAGGCGTGATGGAAGCCGCCTTCACCCTGCACCGGTTCGATCACGATCGCGGCCGTACGGTGCGGCGCGATGTCCGTCTTGAACAGGGTCTTCAGGGCGTGCAGCGAATCTTCCTCGTCGATGCCGTACCAGGGCATCGGGAAGGGGGCCCGGAACACGTCGCCCGGCATCGGGCCGAAGTCGTTTTTGTACGGCAGGACCTTCCCGGTCATGGCCAGCGTCATCATGGTGCGGCCATGGAAGCCGCCGTCGAAACCGATGATGCCGCTGCGCCCGGTCGCGGCGCGCGCGATCTTGACCGCGTTCTCCAGCGCCTCGGCGCCCGAGTTGACCAGCATGGCCTTGCGCTCGCCGCGCGCGGGGGTGACCTCGC
>CAYFQS010000033.1:0-17301 GCA_964345245.1 uncultured Planctomycetaceae bacterium
CCAGCAACGGCGAACCGTCGAGCATGTCAACGTCGGCCACGCGGAGCACGGCACCATCGACGCCGAGCAGGCGCACGCACGACAGGCCGATCGCGTTCGGCCGGGACGGCGCCCGCGTGGCGAACACACCGCGGCGCTCGGTGTCCCGATACGGAACCACCTGCAGAGATGGCGGCGCGGCGCGATGGCAGTGATAGATCAGCCACACCCGCTCGAAGCCAGCCACGTCGCGCAGCCCGTCGAGGTACTCCGGCGACAGTTCCACCCGCCCTTCCGCCCCGTCGGCGAACACCGGCTGAATCGGCGCGCCCGGCCCCGCCGCGAAGGGGGTGCGGATGACGCCGATCGGGTTGAAGGTCACCGGCTCGGGGATCATTTCTCGAATGCGAACTCCAGTTCGTTCGCCCAGTGGTTGTTCCACGAGACCTGGAACGCCATGCGATTGAGCTCGCTCACGCTGCGGTTCATGGCCAGTTCCATCGTCGGGCCCCGCTTGTCCTGGTTGACGCGGAAGCTGAACTTCACCGTCTCGCCGGCGTCGAGGCGCTGTTTGACGTGCGGAAGCTCGGACCACGGGATCGCCACCTCGGTGATGCGGGCGCCGCCTTCGTAGCGGACCATCAGCCTCGCCTCTTCGACCGGCCCCTCGTCGGGATGCTTCGGCTGGCGCGGGAAATAGTGCTTGCGGTACATGTCCGGCTGCGACAGCCGCCAGACCTCGTGCCCGCCGCCGTATTCCTCGGCCACCTTGTTCAGAGCGTACTCATAGTCCGTACAGCGGTACCAGATGAATCCGGGCATGCGGCCGGGCAGATGGCTCAGCCAGATCGGGTCTTCATCCATGGGAATGGCGTTGAAGGCGATCTGGATGTTGTCGAACCCGCCGCCGCTGGGAATGATCGGTCGGCGTCGGTAGCTGAACCGCCGCACGCCGTCCGGCCAGTGGTGGGCGACTTTCTCGCCACGCTTGTTGGTGCTGTAGCTCGTCTCGGGATAGAAAAACTGGCTGTCATCGCGGGTCTCGAAACGCAGCGTTCCCGGATGCGGCGAGTCGTCGGCGACCTTGGCCGCGAAGTAGAAATGCTCATCGTCGTAGGCGAGGTAACCCGCGGCGAAACCGCCGGCCTCGCCCGCTTCCAGCTTCTCGAAAGGCAGCCACATCTCTTCGGTGAAGCTGCGCTTCGCGGCTTCGGCGGTCTCGATAATCTGCGGCAGCGCGCCCCGCCAGTCGTCGAGCTTGCCGTCGACCTTGATGGTTCGGCGATGAATCATATTGACGCGGACCGGCTCATAGTGAACCGCGGTGCCGTCCTCGCCGGCATCGACGACCACCCGCAACGGATAGCGGTTGTCGGACGCGAGCGTGCCGCCGGTGATCCGATAGGTCAGCCGCCTGGTCTCGTGTGCGTCGAGGGCGACCTCATCGGGCCCGTCCAGCGTCGCGCCTTCGAGGGCGATGTCGATGCGTCCCCGCACCGGACGGTTCAGCACGTTCGCCAGGTCCACCCGTAAGGTCGGCGACTGCCCCACGGGCGTGAGCAGATCGCGGGCGACGATCTCGATCGGCTGAAGCCCGTCGATGCGCGACTCGCGCAGGGCCGCTTTGAGCGCCGCGAACGACCCGACGCTGCCGTCGGTGCGGAGGAAGAAGCCGCGCACATCGAGGGGCACGACGAGCTTCCCGTCGTCTGCCGCGACGCGGTTGCCGTAGAAGTCGAACAGCCGGAACCTTCCGTCGTGATCGTCAAGCGTCAGCGTCGCCCCTTCCAGCGGCGGTCGTTCGTTGAACGCCTGCTCCAGCGCCGCCCGGTCATGGTCGCCGTCGAGCATGGCGTGCAGTTCGTCGACCCGTCCGAGATCGCGGATCGTATGGAACGCCGAGTGCGTGCCGTTGAACAGCGTCTGCATGTCGCCGGCGATCACCACCGTGCCGTCATCGGCCTGGCCGTCTTCGCCTTCGAAGACGTAGACCCACGGCAAGCCACGGGTGAACAGCAGTTCACCGAAGGGTCGCTCACCGATGAAATGCTGGACCGCGGCGACGGCGGCGGCCATGGGCATGGCCTGGGGCAGCGGCTCGGCCTTGGCCGGGCCGGCCTTCGTCTGGATCGTCCGGGCCCGTCGCCGGCGGAAGTCGCCGTGTTCGATCACGTAGCTCTCCTTCACGCCCATCGCCCGGTCGTAGCCCGCGGCCCGATTGGTCGCCACCACGGTGCAGAACACGTCGTCGGAGTTCGCCACCCACGACTCGGTGTCCCACACGAGCACCCGTCCGCTGCCGATTTCCCGGTTGTGCCAGAACTTGTAGAGGGCGGGGGTCCGCAGGCCCATGTAGTGGATGCTGACGAAGTCGAACAGCGGCAGCATCGTCTCGGTGCCGTCGGGGAACAGCTTGTCCAAGGCGTTCGGCGCCGAGTCGCACCCGCCGACGAGCACGTCGACGTTGGCGTCCTTTCTCGCCCTCAGCACGGCATCGGCCATGTGGCGGTAGATCTTGCGATAGCGTGGGATGTCCGCCTGCCAGCCGGAAATCGACGAGCCCTCCCACGGCTCGTTCCACAGGTTGAACGCGGTGACCGGCCCCTTCGGCCAGCCGTACTTGCTCGCGATCCAGTAAACGAAGTCCTCGAACTCATCGTCGTACTCGGGCAGCCAAACCAGGTCGGCCTTGCCGCCTTTCATCATGTCGTTCTCGTCGAGATGCTCCCGGCGCACGTCCATGGGCCAGCCCTCGCCGGCCGTGGCCATCTGCACGAGCACGGTGACGTTGTTCTCGTGCATCTCGCTGAACAGTTCATCGAGGTGCTGCTCGTATTCCGCCCGCTGCGGCGTGCCGGGCAGGCGGAAGCCGGTGTTGTACCGGATCGACCGCAGGCCGAGCCGCTTCGCGACCGGCCCGTCAATGGGTTGGAACGACTGCGTCGGATGCTGCACCCGCTTCGGCTCGACCGGCGCCGACGCGACGAACGTCGTGAGCAGTTGCCGGCCATGGTCGCCGAGGTCGATCACCACCGCGCAACCGCCCAACTGCCCGGGCATCGCAGGGGTCAACTCGATGTTGGTCCAGTCCCCCGCTTTCAGGTTGATCTTCAGGGGCTGCCGGTCCACCCGTCCGAGAATTCTGGCCGTCGGCCGCCAGATGTTGCCCGACCGCTGCATCCCGAAGGCGATCACCTCGACGACGCCGTCGGCTTGGATCGATTTGTTGGAGGCGTTAACGAGTTGGGCCACGAGTTTCGGCCGCTCGCCGGGATGGAAGATGTTGGCCGGAGCGTTCGACTCGACGAGGGTCGCGGTGAAGTCGGCCCGCCTGGACAGTTCCAACGCCTCATCGAGCGAGACCTCGAACCGCTGCCCCATGGCCGGACCGACCCAGCCAACCAGCATCGCCAGACCAAGCACGGCCCCAATGACAGATACGCGTCCACTCACGATGACTTCCTTTCTGTATCAGACGGGCGGCGGGCGAGGGCAAGCACCTCCGCGAGGTGCATCGCCGCACGCGAGGTTAACTGCCGAATCTGCTCCCGGCAACTGAATCCGTCGGTTACGATCAGCGTTTGCTCGCCGGCTTCGCGCACGGCGGGGAGCAGTACTCGCTCGCCCGCGGCGACGGACACATCATAATGCCGATCCTTGAAACCGAAACTCCCCGCCATGCCGCAGCAACCCGTCTCGGGCGCTTCGACCTTGCCCGCGATCCGCCGCAGCAGATCGAGGTCCGGCTCGGTGCTCATCACCGCCTTGTGATGGCAGTGACCGTGGAAGAGCACGTCGCGGGCGAGTTTCGGCCAGTCGTGTTCGCCCTGCGCTGAAGCAAGAAACTCGGCGAGGGTAAGCGTCTGATCGCGCAACTTCGGGGCGAGCGGATGGTCGGGCAGCAGGTTCATCAGCTCATCCCGGAACACCGCGGCGCAGCTCGGTTCGAGGACGATGATGGGCGTGCCGCGTTCGATCTCCTCGCCGATCGTATCGAGCGTCTTGAGCAGCAGCCGCCGGGCGAGCTCGAGCATGCCGAAGTCGTAGAGCGGCCGGCCGCAGCAGACACGTCGCTCGGGCAGCACGATCTCGCAGCCGCATCGCTGCAGCACCTCGACCGCCGCCCGGGCGACGTGCGGCGTGAAGTGGTTGTTGAACGTGTCCGGCCAGAGCAGGACGCGTCGGCCGTTCGTCGCCCCCGCGACGGACCGGCTACGGAACCAGCGCCGGAACGTCCGCCGGGCGAAGCGCGGCATCTCCCGCTCCCATGGCACGTGGATCGCCCCTTTGGCCAGCCGCGAGAGTCCGGGGGCGTGGGTGAAGAAGTTCGCCAGCCCCGGGGCGATCGCCGCCAGCCGGGCCCAGCGGTGAATCCAACCGAAGGCGTACGCCTGCAGCGGTCGAGGTTGATGCTCGTAGTAGTGCGAGAAGAACTCGGCCTTGTAGGTCGCCACGTCCACGCTCGCCGGGCAGTCGTTGCTGCAGCCCTTGCACGCGAGGCACAGATCAAGGGCCTCCTTGACCTGCTCGTTCCGCCAACCGTCGGGCAGGCGGCCTTCGGCCATCTCGTAGAGCAGCCGGGCGCGACCGCGGGTGGTGTGCTGCTCCTCCCGGGTGACCATGTAGCTCGGGCACATGGTCCCGCCCTCCTCGCGCCGGCACTTGCCCACGCCGATGCATCGGGCCACCGCCCGGGCGAACCCGCCCTCGTCATCCGGGTACGTGAAGTGCGTATCGATTTGCGGCAGCGTGTAACCGGCGCCGAACCGCAGACGCGCATCGAGCGGTTCGGGATCGACGATGCGGCCCGGATTCATCCGACCGGCGGGATCCCAGACCCGCTTGAACCGGGCGAAGGCGTCGATCAACTCGCGGCCGAACATCTTCTCCAGAAGCTCGGCCCGGCTGTGACCGTCGCCGTGCTCGCCGGACAGCGACCCGCCGTGGCGAACGACGAGCTCGGCCGCCTCTTCGACGAAGTGCCGATACTTCGCGATGCCGTCGGCGGTGCGCAGGTCGAAATTCAGCCGCGTGTGCACGCAGCCCTGCCCGAAGTGACCGTAGACCGTGCTGAAATAGTCGAATCGCTCGGTGAGAGCACGGAAGTCGCGCAGGTAGTCGCCGAGCTTGTCCGGGGGGACGGCGGCGTCCTCCCAGCCGGACCAGGTGTCCTGCCCGTCGGCGAGCCGGGCGCCGGCGCCGACCGCCGCCTCCCGGGCCGACCATATCTTCCGGGCCACGGCGCGGTCCTCGATGAGCTTCGACGTCGGCGGGTTGCTCCGCCGCGATAGTTCCTCCAGCAGCTTCATCGCCTGGGCGGTGGCGTCGGCGGTTTCGGCCGCTCCGAACTCGACGAGCAGCCACCCCCGCCCGTCGGGCAGCAGCTTCACGCCGGCCGCCTCGATGCCCTTGGCCCGCATGTTGTCGATCAGCGACGCCGCCGTCCCTTCCAGGCCGATCGGCGCGTGGGCGAGGATCGCGGGCACGTCGTCCGCCGCCGCGGCCACCTCTTCGTAGCCCAGCACGAGCAGCGCCGGGGCCGGCGGGCTGCGCACGAGCCGCACCGTCGTATCCAGATGCAGCACGCACGTGCCTTCACTGCCCGACAGGGCGCGGGCGAGGTTGCTGCCGCGCTCGGGCAGCAGATCATCGAGGTTGTAGCCGGACACACGGCGGGGGATGTCGGGATATCGCTCGCGGACGAGATCGGCGGTGTCGTCGCGGAGTTGCCGCAGCTTGCGGGAGATTTCGCCGACGCGGCCGCCTTCGCCGGCTCTCGCGTCCCACGTCGCGTCGTCGGTCGGCCCGACGGTCAGCCGCGCCCCGTCGTAAGTCAACACCTCCATCGCCTCGACGTTGTCGGACGTGCGGCCGGCCATGAGCGAATGCACGCCACACGCGTTGTTACCGATCATCCCGGCCATGGTGCAGGACGCGTGGGTCGACGGGTCAGGCCCGAAGGTCAGGCCGTGCTCCTCGGCCGCGTCGCGGAGCGTATCGAGCACCACGCCCGGCTCCACCCGGGCGACGCGGCGGTCGGGATCGATCTCGAGAATGCGGTTGAGGTGGCGCGACACGTCGATCACCACCGCGGTGTTGCAGCCCTGCCCGGCAAGCGACGTGCCCGCTCCGCGGGTGAGCACCGCCGCGTCATGCCGACGGCAGACTTCCAGCGCCGCCTCGACGTCTTCGTTGTCGACGGGCATCACCACGCCGATCGGCGGCTGGCGATAATGCGAGGCGTCCTGGGCGAACAACGCCCGAGCCCCCGCATCGAAACCAACCTCGCCCCGAATCGCCCGGCGGAGGTCGGCGGCCAGCGCCCGAGCATCCTGTCCAAGTTCGCCCTGATCGTCGATGAGGTCTCTGGTCATTCAACATCCCTGGGGGCTCGCGTCCATTGACTCCAGCCCGAGTAATCGTGCCGGATTCTCGCACATCATCATCCGCAGGGCATCCTCGGGCACCCCGTGGGCGTGCATCGCGTCACCGAAGTCGCTGAGCATCCGCGGCGGATGCGGGTTGAAGCGCTGCCCGCCGTCCGTGGCCATCACGCAATGCTCGGGCCCGATCTCGAGCATCGCCTCGGCGGTCTGCTTCGGACTGAGCGCGTGCTCCCAGTTCGGGCTGCACGCGAGATAATCGAATTCCAGTGTCCCGCCGAGTTCCACCGCCTGCCGCATCTGGCCGAGCGTGAACCGGGTGAAGGACATGTGGGGATGGGTCACGAGCACGCGGTCGTGGCCCATGTCCTTTGCCGCGGCGAGCAGGCCCAGCGACTCGTCGGGCGAGACGTGCCCCGTGCCGAGGATGATCCCCGCGTCGCGGATGATCTCGAGGATCGCCATCGCCGCGTCGTTCACCCGCCCGGCCGCGTCGAGCACGGTGATCCCCGCCCGCCCGCGGCGGACCTCGGCCCGGAACATTTCGGGCTCCGCCACCTCCATGCAGTGGGCGGCGTGGAGAGTGGGCATCCAGATTTCCCTGGCCCCGAACTCGACCGCCGTCTCCGCCGCCACCGGATTCAGCCCCCCCACCGTCTGGTTCAGCGCGATCCCGCCGAACACCTCGATGCCCGCCATGCTTCGGCTCAGCGTCGCCCGGTCCGCGGTGAGGGTGTGGTGGCTCTTGAGCAGCAGCGCGCGCATGCCGGCCGCGGCCGCCTCTTTCGCCAGCTCGTGGTCGGTCACGCTCCGGTCGTACACGTCCGGGGCGGTATGCACGTGCAGGTCGATCGCGCCGGTCAGGTCCATCATGCGGCCTCGGTCAGGTTCTCGATCCACGACGCGAGACGGTCGGCAAGGGCGAGGAACTTCGCATCATCGTCATGCATGAACTCCGTGTGGCCGGCGCCTTCGAGCCAGTAGAGCGACCGATCGCCGCCCCACGCATCGAACAGCGCCTGGGCCTCGGAGGGCGGGTGCAGCCGGTTGGCGTCGCCGTGGGCCACGAGCAGGGGCAGGTTCATCCGCGGGGCGTACGCGTCGACGTTCCAGCGCATGAGCGACTCGCCGAGCTCGCAGGAGTACCGCTCCGCCTCGTAGTCTTCGGTCTTTCGAAGTACGTCGTCGACGTAGCGGCGCGACTGCGGGTCGAGCGGGTAGAGATCGAAGGGATCGACGTACTTCGCGTCCCCCGTGCGGGCCCGTTGGCGCTGCTCGTCTTCGAGCTGTCGCGCGAATCGCGCGAGCCCCTCCTCGCCGCGGTGGTGGGCCTGAAACCGCCGTCCGTCGTAAAAGCCGTTGGCGGCGATGAGCCCGCACACGCCGGGCAACTCACGCGAGGCGTCGATCACCAGTCCCCCCGCCATGCCCCAGCCGAGCAGGATGATACGGGTCATGTCCACGCGCTCGTCCGCCGCGGCGAACGCGGCGGCCGCCCGGATGTCCCGTACCTGCTCCTCCAGAATCACCCGACCGGCCGGACCTTCGCTGTCCGCGAATCCCCGGTAATCGAAGCCGAAACACAGATGTCCGCGACCAGTCAAGTGGCGAGCGAAACGCTCGGGGTGAATCCGCATCAGACCGGTGAACCCGGAGCAAGGCATCACGAGCGGTCGCGGCCCGTCGATCTCTTCATCGGGCAGGAAAAACGCCCCGGAGAGCTCCAGACCATCGCTGTAGAACGTGACGGGTTCGGTTCGCATGAATTCACCGGGGCTTGGGGGCGACGGTCAAGCTGTTGCCGTCCGGACCGACAGCGCCGTCGCGCTCGATCTTGTTTTCAAGCACCCGCTGGCCCAGGTGCAGCGTATGGGCGAGACTGTCATCACGGCGGAACGGCAGCTTGATCCGCTGGCGGCGCAGCTCGCCGAGGTCGATCTCGCTGACCAGCACCGCCTGCTCGGCGGACTCAACTTCCGCGCAGAGATTGCCGTCAGGACCGGCAATAAACGACTTGCCCCAGAAGTCGCGCTGTCCGTCGTTGCCCGAATGGTTCACGAACACCACAAAGCAGGAAAGCGTCAACGCGTAACTGCGGCACATCCAGCGCCAGGCCTCGTTACAGGGGGTGGTGTCGGCGAGGCCCTCGGTGGAGCTGGCGGCGATGATATAAATCACGTCAGCTCCGTCGTGGGCGGCGAGGTACGCCAGCGGCAGGTGCCACGCATCGCCGCACACCAGCACCGCGCTGCGGGCGATCGTCGCGTCGAAGGCCGAGACCTCCCAGCCGGCCCCGAAGAACCGCCGTTCGTCGAACAGGCCGTAGGTCGGCAGATAAATCTTCCGGTGCAGGTGCGTGATTTTGCCGCCGGACAGGTACAGCGCGCTGTTGTAGAACAGCGACGCGGGCGTCTCCTCGATGAACCCGAAGCAGATGTCGATGTCCTTCGACTGATCGACCAGGTCTTTGATCTCCGGACTGTCGAGCATCCGGGCGGCCTCGGTGTAGCGGTTGTCGACGAGGTAGCCGGTGAGCGCCAGTTCGGGGAAGACGATGCCCTCGGCCGATTCGTCGCGGGCCCGGGCGATCATGTTGGTCATCACTTCGAGGTTGGGCTCGACTACGCCGCACTGGGAGTCGATCTGGCCGATTGCGATGCGGTGGATGTTCGGACTATGCATCACCCAATGCTAGCCGGGCCGACGGATGAAGTGAAGTGGCGGAAGAGCCGAAGCAATAAGTTGCGTGACACCTCACACGTTCGAGCCCCGGCCGCGAGGCGCCTCAGGAACCCACGAGCGTCTCGCGCTTGCGACCAATGAGGGTCATCAGGTCCTTCTGCGGATCGGCGAACTTCACCACGCCCTCGGCCATCAGCGTGTCGTAGAGGTGATCGGAGTCCACCTTCGCATCGATCTCCTTCAGCACGCGGTCCTCGGGCATCTCGGCCACGCGGGAGACGTACGTCTTTCCGCTCTCGGCGATCCACTCGTTCACCTCCGGCGGATTCGTCTGGATGCCGCTGCCGGTGACCGCCTCGACGTACTTGTCCGGCGGGTCGCTGTCCCGTTTCGTCCCCGTGCTGGCGAAGATGATCTCCTGGTCCAGCTTCAAGCCCTTCTCGGCCCAGAAATCCCGGTTGTCCAACCAGAGCCGCTTGGCGTTCACGAGACCGACCCGGCCCTGCGCCTCGTCGCTGAGGTCCTGCGCGTGCTTCTGCGTGTAGACGTCGATGCGGCTGATGAAGATGCTGTACACGCTCTTGAAGCCCTCGAAGTCGCCGTACCGCTGCCGCCCGCGCCATACGGCGTCCCGGGCCCGCTGGTACTGCTGCGGCGTGAAGATCAGCGTGGTGTTGATCGTCACGCCCGCCGCGGCGACCTCCTCCAGCGCGTCCAGCCCCGCCGGGGTGGCCGGCACCTTGATCATCCGGTTCTCCTCGCCCTCGCTCCACCGCCGGGCGAGGTCGATGTAATTGCGCACCCGTTCCTCGTGCGAAGGGCCCTGTTCGGGGTCTTCGAGGATCGGGTCGAGTTCGAAACTCACCCATCCGTCGTTGCCCGCGGTCTGCTGCCACACGTGGCGCAACTTGCTCTGAGCGTCTTTCACGAGGAAGTCCGCCAGGCCCCAGGCGACTTCGTAGTCATCGTCGTGGGCCTCGAGCAATTCGGTGAGTTTCGCGTCGAAGCGACCCGAGTCGATCAAGTCGCTGATGATCTTCGGATTGCTCGTCGCCCCGGTGATGCCCGCGGGGATGAACTTGTCGAGCAGATCGGGGTCAACGGAATCCTGCCAGACCTTGCTGCCGGCGTCGACGATGGTTTGGATGGCGTTCATGGGATGTCCTTGCCTGGAAATCGCGTAAGGTTTCGCTTTATCCCATCGTAGGGGGCTCGGATACCCCAGACACCGCAAGCCCACAGAAAAGGTGTCAGGATGATTTATTGTGATACGAGGATGCCGTCGCAGTGCGTCGGGGTGGTGCGCGGGGGTGACATGCTGGGGGGAGAAGTTGACCCGGCGTGAGCGTGGGTGGGACAGAGACGTGCGCGCGGCGGACCAACGCCGCGCGGGAATCTCAGATTCGCAAGCCGCGTGGGCGAAGGGCGTTGGCGGCACGGTCGGCGCATCGGCGCGCGCCGCGGTGGCGCGGCGTCCCTGTATGGAATGCGCTTTCATCAGCCAGTTCGACGACCCGGGCCCGATGTCGGGGGTGTCATGGGGCAACATGAGGGGCGACATCGCCCAGGCGGTATATTGGCAACGACTTACGAAAACATGGTCCGTGTCACCCGGGGGGGCGGCCGACATCTGCCGCCCGGTGCGCGCCGTGCCGCGCACGATCCCGTCGTCGCCGACGGCGGAACCCGTCATGCGCCCCCGCAGGCCCACGAAGGAGTTCGCAGCGCCTTGCCGCCTCGGCGCCGAGTTCAGACCGCTGGAGCCGCCACGCCGGTTCCGAGCGGTGATATCATGCTTCTCGAACATGCCTTGACGCAAACGGAGCGGGTCGTGGTACAGGCGGAGCGGTACAACGTGGGGCTGGTGCAGATGGCGATGGCGGAGGCGCCGGTGGAGAACGTCGAGCGGGGCGTTGCGGGCATCGCCGACGCCGCCGACCAGGGGGCGAACGTGGTGTGCCTGCCGGAGCTGTTCCGCTCGCCCTACTTCTGCCAGTACGAGGACGCGTCGATCTTCGATCTCGCCGAGCCGATTCCCGGGCCGACCACGGCACGCATCGCCGCGGCGGCGAAGGCATCCGGCGTGGCCGTGATCGCATCGCTGTTCGAGAAACGGGCTCCCGGCGTGTACCACAACACCGCGGCGGTATTCGATGCCGACGGCTCGATGCTCGGGCTCTATCGCAAGATGCACATCCCGGACGATCCGGGCTACTACGAGAAGTTCTACTTCACGCCGGGCGACCTGGGGTTCCGGACCTTTGACACGAGGTTCGGGCGGATCGGCGTGCTCGTGTGCTGGGATCAGTGGTACCCCGAGGCGGCGCGGCTCACCGCGCTGCAGGGCGCGTCGACGCTGTTCTACCCCACCGCCATCGGCTGGCATCCGCATGAAAAGGACACGCACGGCCGGGCCCAGCATGACGCGTGGCGCACCGTTCAGCGCAGCCACGCGATCGCGAACGGGGTGTACGTCGCGGCGGTCAACCGCGTCGGCCACGAGAAGGTCGGCGGGCGCGAGCCGGGCATCGAGTTCTTCGGACGAAGCTTCGTGTCCGACCCGTTCGGGGAGATGATCGCCGAGGCGGGGGCCGAACCGACCGTGCTCGTGACCGAGGTGAACTTGAAGCATCTCGAAGAGGTTCGGCGCGGCTGGCCGTTCCTGCGCGACCGGCGGATCGACGCATACGGTCCGATCACCCGCCGCCTGATCGACCAGACGCCATGATGCCCGACGCCCCCCGCACGCCCGTCGACGATGGTTACCGCATGCCGGCGGAGTGGTCGAGTCATGAGGCGACCTGGCTCGCCTGGCCGCACCATGCCCACGACTGGCCGGGCAAGCTGTCGGCGATCCACTGGGTGTACGGCGAGATCGTGCGAAAGCTCTTCCCCGGCGAGCGGGTGCGGATTCTCGCCGAGCCGGGCCGAGTGCGCGACAAGGCGGCGAGCGTACTGCGACGCGCCGGCGTCGCCCCGAAACAGGTCGAGTGGTTCGACATCCCGACGAATCGTGGGTGGATGCGGGACACCGGGCCGATCTTCGTAACGCGCGATCCCTCGCCCCGGCTGGCCGTCGCGGACTTCCACTTCAACGCGTGGGCGAAATATCCGAACTGGGAACACGACGACGCGGTGGCGCGGCGGGCGGCCGATCAGCTCGACCTGCCGCGGTACGTGATTGAGCGCCACGGGCGGCAGGTCGTGCTCGAAGGCGGGGCGATCGATGTCAACGGAGCCGGGGCCGCGATCACCACCGAGCAGTGCCTGGCCGACCCGCAGACGCAGCCGCGCAATCCCGGTTTCACCAGGCAGCAGACCGAAAACGTGATGCGCGAGGCGCTCGGCGTGACGCAGGTGATCTGGCTCGGCCGCGGCATCGCCGGCGACGACACGCATGGACACGTCGACGATGTTTGCCGCTTCGTGGGCGAGGACGCGGTCGTGCTCTGTCGCGAGGACGACCCGGCAGACGAAAACTACACGCCACTGGAGGACAACCGCGAGCGGCTGGAAGGCGTGCGGCTCGCCGACGGGCGGTCGCTCGACGTCGTCTTCCTGCCGATGCCCCAGGCGCTGACGTTCAACGGCCGGCGCCTGCCGGCGAGCTACGCGAACTTCTACATCGCCAACCACGCCGTGCTCGTGCCGACCTTCAACGACCCGCGGGACCGGGAAGCGCTCGGCATCCTCGGCGACCTGTTTCCGGACCGTCCGGTGATCGGCATCCACGCGGTCGACCTCGTGTGGGGCCTCGGAACGCTGCACTGCCTGACGCAGCAACAGCCGGAGACGTGATTTCCAGGCCGGACCGCGGCGAAGCAGAGGTCCGGGTTTGACCGGGGGCGACCGGGGGCGGGACGGAGCAGAATCCGGACCTTCGCGTGCGCTGCGGTCCGGCTTGACGGGTCGTAAGGTCCGGTGGGCTGTGGGCACCTACGATGTGTGAAGTTACATCCATTGCGCAGGAGTGTGTTTGATGTCGCGTTATCTGTTCATCGTGTTGCTGACCGGGGCAAGCGTGGCCGTGGCCGAGCCGGGGTTCTTCGCCGATCCGTTGTGGGACGATGGGAAGGCGGAGGTGAATCTTTACCAGGGCGTCGAGCCGCGGTACGGCATCCCGCGGGAACTGCAGGAGGCGGCGATGGTCGTGGTCAAGGAAGACCTGCGCAGCGACATGCTGGTGAAGGCGGACGATCCGGACCGGACCGACCTGGCGGTAATCAAGTTGAACTGGTCGACGGTGATCCCGACGGGCATCTACACCTATTACCAGATGGCAACGGTTTGGGTGGCCCGCGACAGCGCCCTGCCCGTGCGAGAACGGTTCTCAAGCCACGAATGGTGCGGGGCGACGTACCAGAATCTGTCGCGGCGGAATCCGAAGCGGGCGGACGGGCGGTTCGTCTACCAGTGGGATTCGTACTTCGCCCGTGAAGGTGCGGGGGAGAAGGCGATCAACGTCGACTCGCCACACCCCGTGGTGCTCGCCGACGCCCTGCCGCTCTACCTCCGCACACTCGATCTCACGGGAATGAGCGAGAGCGGAGCCACGACCACGCTGACCACCGTCATCACGCTGCGTTCAAACAACGCCCGGCCGAAGGGCCTGCCCACGGCAGACGTGACGGTGAGCGTGGGCGAGCCGGAGACCGTCACGGTGCCCGCGGGCGAGTTCGAGGCGTACCCGGTGCGGGTGGAAGTTCCGGACGAGGGCGCCGACGTCTACCTGATCGAGACCGGGCCGATGCATCGGCTGGTGCGGATGCAACTCGCCAACGGCACGCGTTATGATTTGCGTAAGTCGATGCGGGCGGCCTACTGGCGGATGAACGGGCCGGGCAATCGCGAGCATCGCGATGGGCGAGGCGCCGAGCCGGCGTCGGGGGCGACGCGGCCGTAAGTGCGGCCCCGCGCCCGATCGTCAGCGGACACGGCCACACCGTGAACGCCGCCAATCGCTCCCGTCGAGCCCGACTCAGGCGTGGGTCTTGCCGCGGCCGTTGAACCAGTTCGAGCGTCGGCGTCCCTCGGAGGCCTGGACCTTCTCGGCCTCGCGGGCCGGCACGAGCAGAATCGGCGTGTCCATGTGATCCAGCACGCCCCCCGCCACACTGCCGACCACCAGGTGATACACCGCACCGGTACCGTGAGAACCCATGACGAGCATATCGGCCTCGACCTTGCCGGCGTACTCGACGATGGCATCGACCAACGCGCCCTGGGCGACTTCGGCCTTGGCGTCGAGCCCTTGCTCGGTCAGTTTGGCCGCGAGATTGTCGAGGTCCCGCTGCGCTTCACGCCGCCGACGGGCGAGATCGGGCGAGGTCTTCGAACTCATCGCGTGCTCGGCCTTTTCCGGCCGCTTCCCGACCACGTGCAGCAGGTGCACCGAGGCCCCGCAGGGCGCGGCGAGATCGACGACGGTTTCGATCAGCCGATCGGTAAGCACGGAGAAATCAACGCAAGCGAGGATAGTATTCACTGCAGTGCCCTTTCGCAGGTAACGGCCAAAGGATACGCATTCCCAAGCTGCGGAAACGCGCGTGGACAAAGTATACCGGATACGAGCGAGAAATCAAGATATATCTATCGTGTTTGCTCTATTGTTTCAAGATTCTGCAAATACATGATTTACGGAACACTATGATGCAGTATGCGACTTGTCCCGGCCCGGCGGCCCCGGCAAAGCTCGGCGTCCTGACGCTGACCTCCAGGCCGGTGCGGTCTATCCTTGCCCGTTCACCAACCAATCAGGAGCGCTGTTATGCCAGAATCGAAGATCGAAGTCGGCCGCAAGGCCCCCGCCTTTACGCTCAAGAACCAGGACGGTCAGTCGGTATCCCTCACGGACCTGGCCGGCCAGTGGGTCGTGCTCTACTTCTACCCCAAGGACGACACGCCCGGCTGCACCACCGAGGCCTGCGAATTCACCGACAGCATCAAGGACTTCAAGAACCTCGACGCGGTCGTGCTCGGCTGCTCACCGGATGATCCCGCCTCGCACCAGAAGTTCATCGACAAGCACGGCCTGAGCGTCACGCTGCTCAGCGACCCGGACCACAAGGTGATGACCAGGTACGGCGCATGGGGCGAGAAGAAGATGTACGGACGGACAAGCGAAGGAGTGATCCGCTCGACGGTGGTGATCGACCCGGCGGGCAAGGTCGCCCACCACTGGAAGAAGGTTCAGGCCGGGGGCCACGCGGCGAAGGTTCGCGAGAAGATCGAATCGCTTCGCACCGGTTGACTCCCGCCTTGCACAACGCATGCTCTTGGGCGACGCTGTCGCCGAAGGAGATGGCACATGCTGTGCGACGCATCACAACGACTGATGGCCCTGCTCCGCGGCGAGCGCGTGGCCAAACCGCCGTTCTACGAGCCGTGGTTCGCGATGGGCCGGATGCTGCAGGAGCATTACGACGGGGAGTATCTGAACATGGCGGCCGATCTCGGCCACGCGGCGGCGCCCTGCGGCGGGACGGATGTCGGACTCAACTTCGTCAAGCAGATCGAGCGGATCGAGGCGACCGGCGTGCACTACGAAGGCGGCACGCTGCGCCGCGTCGAGCAGATTCGCCAAGCCCCCGAGCCGGACTACGACGCCCAGGTCGAGCCGCTGCTGGCGAGGCGGCGGCAGATCGCCGACGCCGGCCGCGCATGCTGGATGATCATCGGCTGGTGCTTCGATCGCATGTCCGCCAACATGGGCCTCGAACATCTGGCCATGGCGTTCTACGACGAGCCCGAGTTCATGCACGAGGCGATGCGGACTTACGAGGCCCGCAATCGCAAGGCCGTCGAGAAGGTCGTCGCGAAGATCAAGCCCGACTTCGTGCTCTACAACGGCGACTGCGCGTTCAAGAACGGCCCCATGGTCGCGCCGGACATGATCCGCGAGTTCTGCTTCGAGCCGAGCAGGAAAACCGTCGAAATGGTGCGCGATCTCGACATCCCCTTCGCCTTCCACACCGACGGTCAGCTCGACCACATCATCCCTATCCTGCTCGACCTCGGCATCTGCGCCGTGCACGGCTGCGAGAAGCAGGCGAACGATCTCCGCCACCTTGTGGAAACCTTCGGCGACGACATCGTGCTCTGCGGCAACATGGACGTGGTCGAGCTCAAGAACGCGACCGTCGAGCAGACCCGCGATATGACGATTCGCATGCTGGAAACCGGTGCGTCGAAGCAGAAGTTCATCGCCGGCTGCAATACGAGCCCGCAGGACTACATCCCGATGGAAAACTACCAGGCCTTCTGTCGCACGGTGGCGGAGTGGACGCCGTAATCGGACGAGGCGAACCCACCGCGGAGACGCGGAGTAGCGCTGAGGACCCGGAGAGGTCAAACACGGGCCGGTCACGGTCCGGGGTCCGGGGCCGCGCGAGAGGAACGCGACGGCGCGCTGCCCCGGCAAGCATGGCCTCCGCGGTCAATCCGCGGCGTGCAGCCGACGCCGGCGGCGATAGCGGGCGAGGCCGACGAAGCCCGAGGCAGCAAGGATCAGCGTGGTCGGTTCGGGCACCGCGTGAATGGAAATATCGTCCAGCGCCCCGCCGTTCGAGCCGAAGTTCGTGAGTCGCACATACCGGACCGGCTCTTCGTTGCCCGGCACAAAGCCGCGGCCAAGGTTATTGGGATCATTAAGCAAAACGTCGTAGTTCACCCCGTCCTCACTGACCTCGACCATGCCACCGTTCCCCCACTTCTGGTTTTCATGGAAGCCAAGGAAGATGCCGACGAGGGAGGGCACCGTGTCGCCGATGTCGATCACGACGCGGGCGTCGCCATCGCCACGATTACCACGAAGGAAGTTGCTGAAGTTCCCGTCCGCGACTTTACTGAGCGAATCCCTAAAGCCACCGTCGGTATCGGATTCGTCGGAGAAGGTGAAATCGTGAGCATTCTTGATCGCGAAGCCCTGGTCGGCGGTAATCGGGCCCTGCGTCGCCGCGTCGGCGAACATTTCCACCTCCTCGAGCAGCACCGCCTCTCTGCCCGTTTGCTCGGGCACGCCCCACCACTGCATTTCGACGAAGCGCGTATTTCGGGGCGTGAAGGTGTCGGTCACGGTGGCGCTGGGGGTCGACGTCTGCGGCACGACCACGTCCATGTCGCTGAACCCGGTATCCGACATGCGCAGTTCGTACTCGAAGGGCTTAAATCCGCTATTGTTCCGCCAGTGGGTGATCCACTTGTTGACCGAGTAGGCCTGGTCGAGTTCCCACCGAATGGTGGCCGATGCATCGGCCCG